>NZ_WWKH01000881.1:0-7768 GCF_009865595.1 Streptomyces sp. SID1328
CGGGCCGCCCACGGCGCCGCCCCGGCACAGCAGGTCCAGGCCCACCGCGTGCAGCGGGCCGGTGACCGGGCCGCCGGCCCGGCCGTAACAGGCGTGCTGGCCGGTGGTGAACACGGTGTCGGCGGCCAGCTCCAGCGGGACCAGCAGGGCCGCGATCGGGCCGAAGCCGCGCTCCCGGCCCGCCAGCGCGTACGCGGCGGTGAACACCCCGGCGGCGACCGCGAGGACGGTCGCCACCGGCAGCGGGGACCGGGACAGCAGCACGTGCGACGCGGTGCTGAGCGTCACGGTGAAGGCCGTGAACAGCGCCGCGCGCACGGCTCTGAGCTGGGTCCCGGATATGTCCATAGCGAGAGGAGAGTGTGTCACGGACCGCTGTGAGACACCCGTAAAGGGTGTGCGGCGGTCACAGCCCCGGAATCCGGCCGTTGCGGAACAGGTCCAGGAACGTCTGATGGTCGGCGCGGGCCCGGGCGCCGTAGCTGTGCGCGAAGTCCACCAGCAGGGGCGCGAACCCTTCCTCGTCGCCCGCGATGGCGGCGTCGATGGCCCGCTCGGTGGAGAACGGCACCAGGGACTCGCCCGAGGTGGTCTCGTCCGCCGCCGCGTGCATGGTGGCCGTGGCCCGGCCGAGGTCGGCGACGACGGCCGCGATCTCCTCCGGGTCGTCGATGTCGCTCCAGTCCAGGTCGACCGCGTACGGCGAGATCTCGGCGACCAGCTGGCCCGCGCCGTCCAGCTCGGTCCAGCCCAGCCACGGGTCGGCGTGCGCCTGCAGGGCGCGCTGGGAGATCACCGTGCGGTGACCCTCGTGCTGGAAGTAACCGGCGATGGCCGGGTCCGTGATGTGCCGGGAGACGGCCGGGGTCTGCGCCTGCTTGATGTAGATCACCACATCGTTCTCCAGCGCGTCCGTCGCCCCCTCCAGCAGGATGTTGTACGAGGGCAGCCCGGCCGAGCCGATCCCGATGCCCCGCCGCCCCACGACGTCCTTGACCCGGTAGGACTCCGGGCGGGCCAGCGAGGAGTCCGGGAGCGTCTCCAGGTAGCCGTCGAAGGCGGCCAGCACCTTGTACCGGGTGGCCGCGTCCAGCTCCACCGAGCCGCCGCCCGGCGCGAACCGGCGCTCGAAGTCGCGGATCTCCGTCATCGACTCCAGCAGCCCGAACCGGGTCAGTGAGCGGGCGTCGCGCAGCGCGTCCAGCAGCGGGCCCTGGGCGGTGTCCAGGGTGAAGGGCGGCACCTCGTCGTCCTTGGCGCCGGTGGCCAGGGCGCGGATGCGCTCGCGGTAGGCGACCGCGTAGACCGTCACCAGCTCGGTGATCTGCTCGTCGCTGAGCGCCTTCGCGTACCCGATCAGCGCGATGGAGGCCGCGAAGCGCTTGAGGTCCCAGGTGAAGGGGCCGACGTACGCCTCGTCGAAGTCGTTGACGTTGAAGACCAGGCGGCCGTTGGAGTCCATGTAGGTGCCGAAGTTCTCGGCGTGCAGGTCGCCGTGCACCCACACCCGCGAGGTGCGCTCGTCCAGGTACGGGCCGCCCCGCTTCTCGGCGTCCAGGTCGTGGTAGAAGAGGTTCGCCGTGCCCCGGTAGAAGGCGAAGGCGCTCGCGGCCATCTTGCGGAACTTCACCCGGAACGCGGCCGGGTCCGCGGCCAGCAGCCGGCCGAAGGCGGTGTCGAAGACGGCGAGGATCTCCTCGCCGCGCTGCTCGTCGCTGAGCTGGGAAACCGGCATCGCGGGGTTGCCTCCTGGTGCGGGATCGTGCGTGAGGTGTGCGGGAACACGGGAGGAGCCGTACCACCGTGCCCCCCGTCCACAACGGGCGACGCCGCGCCGGAGTGCCCGGTTCCCACCTGAAGGTACGCGGACCGGGCCCGGCGGTGTCAGTGCCGGGGCATAGACTTCCTCGCTGTCCCCTTCTTGTTCATCCGGAGGCCGAAACCGTGTCGAAGCCGCCCTTCACGCACCTGCACGTCCACACCCAGTACTCGCTGCTGGACGGTGCCGCGCGGCTCAAGGACATGTTCAACGCCTGCAATGAGATGGGCATGACGCACATCGCCATGTCCGACCACGGCAACCTGCACGGGGCGTACGACTTCTTCCACTCCGCGAAGAAGGCCGGGATCACCCCGATCATCGGGATCGAGGCGTACGTCGCCCCCGAGTCCCGGCGCAACAAGCGCAAGATCCAGTGGGGCCAGCCGCACCAGAAGCGGGACGACGTCTCCGGCTCCGGCGGTTACACCCACAAGACGATGTGGGCGGTGAACAAGACCGGTCTGCACAACATCTTCCGGCTGTCCTCCGACGCGTACGCCGAGGGCTGGCTGCAGAAGTGGCCCCGGATGGACAAGGAGACCATCTCCAAGTGGTCCGAGGGGATCGTGGCCTCCACCGGCTGCCCCTCCGGCGAGGTGCAGACCCGCCTCCGGCTCGGCCAGTTCGACGAGGCCCTCAAAGCCGCCTCCGACTACCAGGACATCTTCGGCAAGGACCGGTACTTCCTGGAGCTGATGGACCACGGCATCGACATCGAGCACCGGGTCCGCGACGGCCTGCTGGAGATCGGCAGGAAGCTCGGCATCCCCCCGCTGGTCACCAACGACTCGCACTACACCTACGCGCACGAGGCGGCCGCCCACGACGCCCTGCTGTGCATCCAGACCGGCAAGAACCTCTCCGAGCCCGGCCGCTTCAAGTTCGACGGCACCGGCTACTACCTGAAGTCCACGGACGAGATGTACGCCATCGACTCCTCCGACGCCTGGCAGGAGGGCTGCGCCAACACCCTCCTGGTGGCGGAGATGGTCGACACCACGGGCATGTTCGAGGCCAAGAACCTCATGCCCAAGTTCGACATCCCGGACGGCTACACCGAGGTCACCTGGTTCAAGGAGGAGGTGCGCCGCGGCATGGAGCGCCGCTTCCCGGGCGGCATCCCCGAGGACCGGCAGAAGCAGGCCGAGTACGAGATGGACGTCATCATCTCGATGGGCTTCCCCGGCTACTTCCTCGTGGTCGCCGACTTCATCATGTGGGCCAAGAACAACGGCATCGCGGTCGGCCCCGGCCGAGGCTCCGCGGCCGGTTCGATCGTCGCCTACGCCATGGGCATCACCGACCTCGACCCGATCCCGCACGGCCTGATCTTCGAGCGGTTCCTCAACCCCGAGCGCATCTCGATGCCCGATGTCGACATCGACTTCGACGAGCGCAGGCGCGTCGAGGTGATCCGGTACGTGACCGAGAAGTACGGCGCCGACAAGGTCGCCATGATCGGCACCTACGGCACCATCAAGGCCAAGAACGCGATCAAGGACTCCGCGCGCGTGCTGGGCTACCCGTACGCGATGGGCGACCGGATCACCAAGGCCATGCCCGCCGACGTCCTCGGCAAGGGCATCAACATCGACGGCATCACCAACCCCGAGCACCCCCGTTACTCGGAGGCGGGCGAGGTCCGGTCGATGTACGAGAACGAACCGGACGTGAAGAAGGTCATCGACACCGCGCGGGGTGTGGAGGGCCTGGTCCGGCAGATGGGTGTGCACGCGGCCGGCGTGATCATGTCCAGTGAGACCATTACCGAGCACGTCCCGGTGTGGGTGAGGCACACCGACGGCGTGACCATCACCCAGTGGGACTACCCGAGCTGTGAGTCGCTCGGCCTGCTGAAGATGGACTTCCTGGGCCTGCGCAACCTCACGATCATGGACGACGCCGTCAAGATGGTGAAGGCCAACAAGGGGATCGACATCGATCTCCTGAGCCTCCCGCTCGACGACCCCAAGACCTTCGAGCTGCTCCAGCGCGGCGACACCCTCGGCGTCTTCCAGTTCGACGGCGGCCCCATGCGCTCGCTGCTGCGCCTGATGAAGCCGGACAACTTCGAGGACATCTCCGCCGTCTCGGCCCTGTACCGGCCGGGCCCGATGGGCATGAACTCCCACACCAACTACGCCCTGCGCAAGAACGGGCAGCAGGAGATCACGCCGATCCACCCGGAGCTGGAGGAGCCGCTCCGGGAGGTCCTGGACGTCACCTACGGCCTGATCGTGTACCAGGAGCAGGTGCAGAAGGCCGCCCAGATCATCGCGGGCTACTCGCTCGGCGAGGCCGACATCCTCCGCCGCGTGATGGGCAAGAAGAAGCCCGAGGAACTGGCGAAGAACTTCGTCCTGTTCCAGAAGGGCGCCCGCGGCAAGGGCTTCAGCGACGAGGCCATCCAGGCGCTGTGGGACGTGCTGGTCCCGTTCGCCGGATACGCGTTCAACAAGGCGCACTCCGCCGCGTACGGCCTGGTCTCCTACTGGACCGCCTATCTGAAGGCCAACTACCCGGCCGAGTACATGGCCGGTCTGCTGACCTCGGTCAAGGACGACAAGGACAAGTCGGCGGTCTACCTCAACGAGTGCCGCCGCATGGGCATCAAGGTGCTCCCGCCGAACGTCAACGAGTCGGAGTCCAACTTCGCCGCCCAGGGCGACGACGTGATCCTCTTCGGCCTCTCCGCGGTGCGCAACGTGGGCACCAACGTGGTCGAGGCGATCATCCGGGGCCGCAAGACCAAGGGGAAGTACCTCTCCTTCCCGGACTACCTGGACAAGGTCGAGGCGGTCGCCTGCAACAAGCGCACCACCGAGTCGCTGATCAAGGCCGGCGCTTTCGACTCGATGAACCACACCCGCAAGGGCCTCACCGCGCAGTACGAGCCGATGATCGACAACGTGGTCGCGGTCAAGCGCAAGGAGGCCGAGGGACAGTTCGATCTCTTCGGCGGCATGGGCGACGACGCCGGCGACGAGCCCGGCTTCGGACTGGACGTCCAGTTCACCGACGAGGAGTGGGAGAAGACCTATCTCCTCGCCCAGGAGCGGGAGATGCTCGGTCTCTACGTCTCCGACCACCCGCTCTTCGGCCTGGAGCACGTGCTCTCCGACAAGGCGGACGCGGGCATCTCCCAGCTGACCGGCGGCGAGCACTCCGACGGCGCGGTGGTGACCATCGGCGGCATCATCTCCGGCCTCCAGCGCAAGATGACCAAGCAGGGCAACGCCTGGGCCATCGCCACCGTGGAGGACCTCGCGGGCTCGATCGAGTGCATGTTCTTCCCGGCGACCTACCAGCTCGTCTCGACCCAACTCGTCGAGGACGCCGTGGTGTTCGTCAAGGGCCGGCTCGACAAGCGGGAGGACGTGCCGCGGCTGGTCGCCATGGAGCTCCAGGTGCCCGACCTGTCCAACGCGGGCACCAACGCCCCCGTGGTGCTGACCATCCCGGCGGTCCGGGTCACCCCGCCGATGATCAGCCGCCTCGGCGAGATCCTCACCCACCACAAGGGCGACAGCGAGGTCCGCATCAAGCTCCAGGGCCCGCGCAAGACCACCGTGCTGCGCCTGGACCGGCACCGGGTCAAGCCCGACCCCGCGCTCTACGGCGACCTGAAGGTCCTGCTCGGCCCGTCCTGCCTGACCGGCTGAGCCCGGCGGGGGCGCGGAACCAGGGCGATACGCAGAGCAAAAGGGGCGCACCCCGCGGAGGTGCGCCCCTTTTTGTATGCCCGCTGTGGGCTCAAACGCCCTGTGGCGACATTCAGTTGTGGCCGAAGCGCTTGTTCTGCTTGCGGGTGTAGTCCTGCTGGCCGCCCGTGATCTGGGCGGTGGCCTCCTGCGCCTCGGGGGCCTGCTCGCTCGAGCGCTGGGACTGCTCGGCCTGGGAAGCGCGGTTCTTCGGGCCGGTCTGCTTGCGGTTCTTGTTCTTGGCCATGGGGATCTGCCTCCTGAAGGGGGTCTAGGGGCCAGGGCCGAAATTAGATTCACATACGCTGACATCAAGCGCATGTCGGATAATTACCGTCTGTGACAGGGCTGATGGGGACACCGGCTCCCGAAACGCCACGCCGAAGATCGAGTTCCGGCCGTTAACCCCCGCGCCGTCGGGCAGACTCGAAGGAACGCCGAAGCAATACCTCCCGGAAAGAGGGTGAGTCGCGTGGACCGCTGCATCGTCCTGGTGGACGCCGGGTATCTGCTGGGAGCCGCCGCGAGCCTCCTCGCCGGTGAGCCCTCGCGGTCCCGGATCATCGTCGACCACCCCGCGCTCATCCAGGCCCTGCGCGAACGCGCCGAGTCCGAGACCGGCCGCCCGCTGCTGCGCATCTACTGGTTCGACGGTGCCCCCGACCGGGTCCCCCAGCCGGAGCACCGCAGGCTCCGGGTGATGCCCCGCGTCACCGTCCGGCTCGGCGCCCTGACCAGAAGCGACGGCCGCTGGGCGCAGAAGGGCGTCGACGCGGCCATGCACGCCGAGCTGACCGAGCTGGCCCGTAACCGCGCCTGCTCCGACATCGTCCTCGTCACCGGCGACGGCGATCTGCTGCCCGGCATGATGGCGGCCAAGGAGCACGGCGTCGCCGTCCACCTGTGGGCGGTGCAGGCCGCCGACGGGGACTACAACCAGTCCGAGGACCTGGTCGCCGAGGCCGACGAGCGGCGCGTGCTGGACCGCGCCTGGATCATCAAGGCCGTCCGGGCCAAGGAACTCACCGGCGTCTGCGCCCCGCCCCCGGCGCCGCGTCCCGAGATCGCCGCGATCCTCTCCGCCCCGCTGCCCGAGTCCGCGCCCTCCGACCGCGAACACACCGCCGAGGACGACACCCACCGCCCGCCCGCCCCTGCCTCGGAGAACGGCACCCAGGACCGGGCCGCCGCCCACAAGGGCGTCCCCACCCCCAAGGACCTGGCCGCGCTGCGCGCTTCCGGTGTCCCGCCGACGCAGGCTCCCCCGAGCGCCACCCTGCGCTGGTCCTCCGACAAGGGCTGGGTGGACCGGCCGGGCACCGCCGCCGAGCCGCCGGAGGTCGCCGCCATGCCGACCCTGGCCCAGCTCACCACCGCCGAGCAGCGCTGGGCGGACCGCGAGGAGGACATCACCACGGTCGGCGGCGACCCCTACGAGGTCGGCCAGGTGTTCGCCCGCCGCTGGATGGCCCGGCTCGGCGACCAGGGCCACCTCCAGCGGCTGTCCGCGATGTACCCCCGCATCCCGCACCGCATCGACGGCGAGCTGCTGCGCTACGCGGCCCGCTTCGGTCTGCTCGCCCACAAGGACGACCAGATCGACGAGCACGACCGTTACGCCATCCGGGCGGGGTTCTGGCGGGAGTTCGACGTCCCTGCCGCGGCGGAGAACGCCACCGCCGGGGAGTGAACGCGCCCTGACCGGCGGATGCCGAGATGAGGTGCCCCAAAGGCGAGTAAAGGGGCCGCACCGCGTAGTCTCGTCCCTCGTGACCACGCGCGCGGGAGAGCCACTCAGCTACGACGACGTCGTACGCGTGCGCGCGCTCAGCAAGACCTATCCGCCCGTCAAGGGGCGGCGCGGAGCCGCCGGGGCGCCCGAGGTGCGGGCCACCGACCAGGTGACCCTGGACGTGCGGCACGGCGAGATCTTCGGGCTGCTCGGCCCGAACGGGGCGGGCAAGTCCACCCTGGTCCGCCAGCTCACCGGGCTGCTGCGCCCCGACTCCGGCAGCGTCGAGATCCTCGGCCACGACATCGTGCGCCATCCCGAGCGGGCCGCCCGCATCCTCGCCTACCTGGGCCAGGAGTCCTCCGCGCTGGACGAGCTGACCGTCGCCCTCGCCGCCGAGACCACCGGCCGGCTGCGCGGCCTGGAGGCACGCGCCGCCCGCGCCGAACGCGACGCCGTGCTGGACGAGCTGGGCCTCGCCCCGCTCGCCGGACGCCCCCTGAAGAAGCTGTC
>NZ_WWKH01000882.1:0-7906 GCF_009865595.1 Streptomyces sp. SID1328
TGGAGGCGGCCGCGCAGGGCGAGGCGCGCGGCCAGACCGGCCTTGGCGCTGTGCGCGTGCACCAGTGCGGGCCGTACCTCCCGGACGAGGCGGGCGAGCCGCCGTACCTCGCCGGGCAGCGCGGCACCCGGGGACCGGGTGGCCCGCCAGAGCCGCACCTCGGCGCCTATCTCCTGTGCCTCCGTGGCCAGTCGGCCGCCTGGGCAGGCGATCACGACGCGCACGCCCGCCGCGAGCTGGGCCCGCGCCAGGTCGAGCACGACCCGCGCGACTCCGCCGTCGACGGGCTGCGCAACATGCAGCACCCGTTCTCGGGCGTCGGGAACTGGCTGGTGCATGGGCGGGGTACCTCGCTCACAGGGGCGCTCGGATCTGGTCGGGACCGCGCCTCGCTGCCGGGCGTCCTCCGCGGTGAAGAGCGCACCGGCCCTCGCCGCGTCCCGGTGGGGAACGAGGAGGTGGCCCGGCGGGTCACCGCCGTGCCCGCGCGGCGCGCCCGAGATCGGCCACCCTCCGGCCCGCGTCCGGACGGCCTGGCGTAGCCGGCCTGGCGCCGGACCCGTACGCGCCCTGCCGCGCCGGTCGTGCGCTCCGGTACGCCGTCCGGTGGACCCGCGCCCGGCCACTTCCGTGCGCCCGGCGTACGACGGCGCGGCACGCGGCCTCCCTGAAACGTGAGCCGGTGCCCGCCACGCACGGCGTCCGGACCTGGTACGGAGGAGAGGGCCGCGACTCTAATGAGCGCGGGGGCCCGAGCGGCGCAACGACGCGAGCGGGCCGCGCATGCGGCCCTGGTTCTCGCGGAGATCACCCCCTTGGCGGCACAACCCCCCGCGGCGGTTCGCGTTGACACTGCGTCGGGCAGCCCGCCCGGATGTTTGTCTCGAATTTCAAGGAGTACCTCTCCATGTCGCGTATTGCGAAGGGTCTGGTCCTGACCTCCGCCGCCGTGGCGGCCGTCGCCGGCGGTGCCGGTATCGCCGCTGCCGACTCCGGCGCGCAGGCCGTCGCCGCGAACTCGCCGGGCGTCCTCTCGGGCAACGTCGTCCAGATCCCGGTCCACGTGCCGGTCAACGTCTGCGGCAACACCATCGACGTCATCGGCCTGCTGAACCCGGCCTTCGGCAACACCTGCGTCAACGACTGAGGTCGTCCGACGCACCTTCCGGCCCGGCCGTCCGCACGCGCGTACCGCGTGAGCGGACGGCCGGGCCGCTGTCGTATGTGCCCGCCCTTCTGTTCCGGGGGAATCTCATATGTCTTGTGCACACAGGGTTTCCGCCCCGGCCGTGACTCGTTGGGCAGGGCGTCGGACATCCCTGGGGCGACGCGAGTTGCCGAGGAGAGGAACATGATGAAGTCCCTGAAGGCCGCAGCCGTCCTGGCCGGTTCCATCGCCCTCACCGGCGTCGCCGCGCCCGCCTTCGCCTACTCCGGCGACCTGACGCCCAGCAGCCTGAACGGCGCCGTGGACCAGATCCCCAAGGGCGGTCTGAAGGTGCGTGACGTGATGCCGCTGCAGCACCAGTCGGACGCGCTGAACACCGAGAACAAGGACTCCGTCCTCAGCACCGTCAAGGGCGCCACCACCGCGCTCAACACGCACAACCCGCTGCTCGGCGGGCTGCCGCTGCAGAGCTGAGCCACCGTGGAGGGGGGCCGGACCGAGCCGTGCGGACCGGCCCTCCCTTTCGTGTCCGAGGCGGCGCCCCCGTCGTGTTCGAGGTCGTGTCCCCTTCGTGTTCGAGGTCCCGTCCCCCGGTTTCGAGGCCGCTTCCCCCGATCGTGTGGAGCACCCCCCGGCCGTCCCCCGGACGAGTGAGCGGCCCCCCGGCAGGCCCGGCGCCCGTGGATAGGGTCGCGCGGTGACCTCAACCACAAGCGAAGCCTTCCGCGCCGCCGACCTCGGCACCCTCGTCGTCCTGGCCTGGAGCGGCGAGGCCCCCGACGGTGGCGACATGCCGTACCTGCTGGCGTACTCCCTCGGGGACGCCGAGGGCGGACCGCGTGCCACCTCGGCCGCCGTCACCCAGCTCCTGGAGATGAACGGCCTGACCATCGGCACCGTCATCGACGGCGCGACCCGGCCCAGCCTGCCCGTCTCCCTGCTCGTCGAGGCCGGCCAGGCCGTCGTCCGGATGCCCCAGCTCGTCGCCCAGGCCGACGCCCCGCCGGAGTGGCTGGACGCCGTCGCCCGGCGCGGACACGCCTACCTCGTCTTCACCACCCGCCCCTGGCCCGAGGGCCGCCCCGGTGTGACCGTCGACCCCGCCGCGCTGGCCGCCTTCGCCGGTGCCGACGAGACGCTGATGACCGCCGCCCACGTCATGCTCCCGGCGGGCCGCCTGCGCTGACGCTCTGTCGCCTACCCGGATGGCCGCTGTGCGGTGACCCCGGGCGCCCCGGCGCGGTTACCGCTGTGGACAAGCCGAACTGCGGACGAGGGAGTGAGCGATGGTCGTCGGTGCCGGTGGTGTGGCCGTGGGGGCGGAACCGCAGGTCAGAGAAGGCAAACCATCACGGCGGGAGGTGACCCGCGGCCTTCTGGCCTCGGTGGCCGCCCTGGGGCTGGCCCCGGTGGTCGCCGCGTCCCGTCCACTGCCCCCGGCCGGGGGCGCGGAGAACAGGGCCTTCGACGAGACCCACCGCGGCCACCGCATCCAGGGCTTCCTGGTCCCGGCCGCCGCACGCCGGGCGGACGAGGGCGAGTGGCAGATCACCGTCGACGGACGCCCGCTGCACCTGATGCGCCGCGCCGACGGCACCTGGATGAGCATGGTCGACCACTACACCTCGTACGCCACCCCCCTGGAGGCGGCCCGTGCCGCCGCGGACGAGATCGGTCCCGGCCAGCGGCTGCGCGAGATGGCCCCGGGACCGGCCGACGGCGAGCATGCGGGACACGGGATGGGGGGCATGCATGGCGTACGTGCGTAAGAACGCCGGCGCGCTCACCGCGGACGAGAAGCGGCGCTTCGTCAACGCCCTGCTGGAGGTCAAACGGCGCGGCGAGTACGACGCGTTCGTGCGGACGCACATCGACTACTACACGGCGGACGGCGAGAAGGGCCTGCGCGCCGCCCACATGGCCCCCTCCTTCCTGCCCTGGCACCGGCGCTTCCTGCTGGAGCTGGAGCGGGCGCTGCGCCGGGTGGACTCCGCGGTGACCGTGCCGTACTGGGACTGGACCCGCGACCGCGGCACGACGTCGGTGCCCTGGACCAAGGACCTCCTCGGCGGCAACGGCCGCAAGAGCGACCGGATGGTGACCACCGGGCCGTTCGCGTACGCGGCCGGGCACTGGACCATCAAGGAGGGCATCACCGACGGCAAGTACCTCACCCGCGACCTCGGCCGCGCCGCCGCCCCGATCCAGCTCCCCACCAGGAGCGAGCTGCAGTGGGCGCTGGACGACCCGGCGTACGACGTCTCGCCGTGGGACTCGACCGTCACGCGGGGCTTCCGCAACAAGCTGGAGGGATGGGGGACGGGGGGCGGCAGCGCCTCCTGGCACAACCACAACCGGGTGCACCGGTGGGTCGGGGGCGTGATGCTCGGCGGGGCGTCGGTCAACGACCCGGTGTTCTGGCTGCACCACGCCTTCCTGGACTACCAGTGGTACCGCTGGCAGCAGGCGCACAAGAACCACCGCTATCTGCCGGCGACCCAGCCGGGCCCCGGTGACAAGCAGCGCGGGCGGGTGGTGGCGCGGCTCGACAGGATGCCGCCGTGGAACGTCACGCCGGACTCGCTGGAGGACGTGAGCGGGATCTACCGGTACGCGTGAGGCGCTTGTCCGGGCACGCGAAGAGCCCCGGCGCTCAGGGTGCCGGGGCTCTTCGCGGAGGGGGTGGGCTCAGTTGCCGTAGCCGCCCTCGGGGGTCTCCTGCACCGGCTGCTCGGGCTCGCCGACGTAGGCGCAGGTGGTGCCGAAGGCCGGGTTCAGCAGGCCGACCACGTCGATGGTGTTGCCGCACAGGTTGACCGGGATGTTGACGGGGACCTGGACGGCGTTGCCGGAGCCCACGCCGGGCGAGCCGACGGCCGCGGCCCCGGCGTTCGCGTCGGCCAGCGCCAGACCGGCGCCACCGACCATCACGGCACCGGTGCCGAGGGCCACGACGGCTGCCTTCGCAATGCGAGACATCACGTTCTCCTTATGTCGCTTCATGTCGCTCGGGGGAGTGGAACGGCAGAGATCACCGCCGCACTTCCCGTACAACGGCGCGCGGGAGAGTGGGTCACGGGGGAAAGGTGGGGGATCACCCTTTTACGGGGGAATCTGGGGTGGAGGAATCAGGGGTATGTGTCCGTGGTGCCCAGTACGGCGTCACCGGGCGGGCAGTCGCTCTTCGAGCAGCCGCCGGCACTCCGTCACGAGAGCCGCGTCCGGGAAGGCGCGCTTGGGCAGGGTGAGGGTGGGTTCTCCCGAGCCCTGGAACAGGATGAACTGCCGGTCCGTCTCGATGTATCCGGCGTACGTGTCCCAGGGTTCGAGGCGGGAGTGCCCGTCGGCACGGAGGGTGATGCCGTCCTCGCCGACGGACACCTCGTGCTCGTGCGGCGCGTCCCCCACGTGCCTCGTGGCCCGGCGGCGGCCCCAGGGGGTGGCGAGGAGGAGGAAGGTACGGGCGTAGCGCACCGCGAGCGCGGCGGATACGGCCGCACCGAAGAAGACGACGGGCGGCGGACGGTCCATCCGCATCTGAAGGATCACGAACACCGCCACCGCCACGACACTCGCCACGGTGTTCGCCGCGGCCCGGTTGCGGGACCGTCGGACACGCGGCGACACCGCGGCACCGTCGGCGAGATCGCCGCTGCGAGGCACGTAACGGATGACTACCGACCGCATCGCCATTCCCCCTGCTCTCCCTCTTCTTGAGAGATGGTCGCAGGTGGGAGCGGTGGCCACTCAGCCGGTGAAGGACTCTGGGCCGAAGCGGCCCCAGGCGATGAAGGCGGCGAGCGCGAGGTAGGCCAGGTTCAGCGCCACGAACCCGAACTCGCGGCGCCGCCCGTGGGTGACCATCGCCCCGGTCATCAACAGCACCCAGCAGGCGGCGGTCACCGGGACCATGACGGGGACGCGGTCGAGGAGGGCGGGCAGTACGAGCCCGACGGCGGCGAGCAGTTCGAGCACGCCGAGCACCTTGACACTCCGGGCGCCGACCCCCTCGGTCCACCCTCCCCCATGCACGGCGGCCAGCCTCTCCTTCGGCACGAAGGTCTTGCTGACACCCCCGACGAGAGCCACCACGGCCAGCACCCAGGCGCTGATCCAGAGAGCGAGGTCCATGTGTGCCACTTCCTTACCGGTCGGCGTTCCTTCCGGAAGGGAGACGGGGCAGCGCCGCGGTCTGTGACATGGCCGCCTCAGCGGCACTCGTGGTTGGCCTTGATCTCGCCGAAGGTGAGCGCGCAGGTATGAGCCTCAGAGTTTCGCGATGGAACCGTGTGCGTCACGCCCGCTGTCCTGCCCTGTCGTGAACGAAAACGACTCCTGCCTGCCCTGGGCGGCCTCCGCGCTGTTCGGCGCCCTCATGGGCGGCGCCACCTGGTCGCTGACCGTCTGGGCGCGGGCGTACTGCGACGCGGGCTACGACGCCGGGGGCCGCTTCGAGCTCAACTTCCTGCTCCCGGTGATCGTGGTGGCCGGGGCGGCGGCAGGACTCGCATCCTGGTCCATCGGCCGGCGCCTGGCAGGTGGCGTCTGGCTCCCGGCACTCTCGGTGGTCGCCGTGACGATCGGCCTGGGGTGGTGGTTCTTCGCCGCCCGCGGCACCCTGGCCGACTACCCCGGCGACTCGGGCCTGTGCCCGGCAAGCAACATCCCGCCACAGTGGCCGAACTGGCTCCCGGCGTAAGCGGTCCGGGCGTGCTCACCGAAAGAGCCCCGGAACAGGGCAGACCTCCAGCCCCTCCTCCGGCCGGTCGACCCAGCCCCACCAGGTGTGCCGGCCGGCACACCGCCACAGGGACCGACAGACCCGCCGCCCGTCGCCCTCGCGCTGGGACAGCACGAGGCCACCGGCCTGCATGGGCCGCCCGCACGCGGGGCACGCGGGGACATCGTCGGTGATCATGCGGTGGACCTAGACGGACGGCTGACTGAAACCGGCCCCGACCAGCAGAAAGCCCTCCCGAGGGAGGGCCGGACAACGCGCCCCCGGCAGGACTCGAACCTGCGGCCAAGCGCTTAGAAGGCGCCTGCTCTATCCACTGAGCTACGGGGGCCTGGTGCGGGTCAAGGATAAAGCTCCCCGTTCCTTGACCCCGTCGCCGCGCCTCCGTGGCTCGATGTGGAGGTTCGGTGAAGCGGTCAAGATAATCGCAGGCGGGTACGAATCATGCATCGCTTTTGCGTCCAGACGCGCCGGGTGTTGTGCACTCGTTATGCCGGGAGGGGGCCCGCGTCCCAGTCATCCCTTCCGCCCGGTCTGTCCCTTCGGCGCGCAGGCATGTCCATATGCTTCAGAATTCCCCTAAAATTGGGCATTCTTCGCATGTGGTGACCTTGGACGTACGCCCTCAGCTACTCGACGCACTCGCTGCTCTGCGCGACCGTGTCGCCGCCGCACGCTATCCGCTCCCCCTGGCGGGAGCCCCGCGCGTGCGTGCCAACCGGGACGAACTGCTCGCCCAACTGGACGACTACCTCGTACCCCGGCTGCGCTCGCCCGAGGCGCCTCTGCTGGCCGTCGTCGGCGGTTCGACCGGTACCGGGAAGTCGACCCTGGTGAACTCCCTGGTGGGACGGCGGGTCACGGAGGCGGGCGTGCTCCGGCCGACCACCCGTACGCCCGTACTCGTCTGCCACCCGGAGGACCAGCACTGGTTCAGCGGCATGCGCGTACTGCCCGACCTCACCCGCCGCTGGGTGCCCCACCAGGAGAAACCGGCCAAGGACAGCGACAGGCCCGTCGACGACCACGCGCGCGTGCTCCGCGTCGAGACCGCCGAAACCCTCCCGCGCGGACTCGCCCTGCTCGACGCACCGGACGTCGACTCGCTGATCACCGACAACCGCGTACTGGCCGCTCAGCTCATCTGTGCCGCCGACATCTGGATCATGGTCACGACGGCCGCCCGGTACGCCGACGCCGTCCCCTGGCACCTGCTGCGCACCGCCAAGGAGTACCGCGCCACCCTGATCACCGTCCTGGACCGCGTCCCGCACCAGGTCGTCGCCGAGGTCTCCCGCCAGTACGGCGCCCTGCTCACCAAGGCCGGCCTCGGCGAGGTGCCCCGGTTCACCGTGCCCGAGCTGCCCGAGTCGGCCTGGGGCGGCGGCCTGTTGCCCGCCTCCGCCGTCGCCTCGCTGCGCACCTGGCTGCACCACCACGCCCAGGACCCCGGCGCCCGCCGCAGCGCCCTCACCCGTACGGCGTACGGCCTGCTCGACTCGCTGGCCGTCCGCATGCCGGAGCTGGCGAGCGCCGCCGCCGCCCAGTACGCGGCCGCCCTCCGCCTCACCTCCGCCGTGGACGGCGCCTACGACAGCGAGCGCGCGCGCGTGCGGGGCAGGCTCCAGTCCGGCACCGTCCTCGCCGGTGACGCCCTCAAGCGCTGGCGCGCCTTCCCGCTGGACTGCACCGCCGGCGAACTCCTGGACGCCCTCACGGAGAGCCTCGGCGCGCTGCTGCTGTGTGCCGTCACCGCCGCCGACGAGCGCGTCGACGAGTCCTGGCGCCGCGAACCCGCCGCCCGCGCCCCCGAACTCGCCGAGCGCGACTCCTCCCCGAAGAGCGCCGAGCACCGCATCGGCCTCGCCGTCCGGCGCTGGCGGCGCGAGCTGGAGGAGTACGCCGAGGACGAGGTACGCGAGCTGGAGCGCGGCAACGCGCCAGACGCCGAGACGGTCGCCGCGCTCGCCGCCGCCGTCGTCCTCGGCGGACGCCGGGCG
>NZ_WWKH01000883.1:0-6062 GCF_009865595.1 Streptomyces sp. SID1328
ACGGAGGCCGGGCGGGCGCTGCTGGTGGAGGCCGAACGCATCCTCGCGCAGGTGCGTTCCGCGCACGAGGCGGTGGCCGCGGTGCAGGGGGTGCTGCGCGGCACGCTGGCGCTGGGCGCCGAGCAGTGCATCGCCGGGGTGCATGTGGCGGGGCTGCTGGCCGCCTTCCGGCGGGAGCACCCGGACGTGGAGATCCGGCTGCGGCAGAGCGGTTCGGGCGCGCTGGCGGAGGGGGTGTCGGCGGGCCGGCTGGACCTGGCCTTCGCCTACCGCGTCCCGGCCGACGGCGACCAGTTGCGCTCGGTGCCGCTGACCAGCGAGCCGATGACCGTGCTGTGCCACCCGGAGCACCGGCTCGCCGAACTGGGCGCGGTACCGGATCCCACCGCCCTGGCCGGTGAGGTGTTCGTCGACTTCCACCCGGACTGGGGGCCTCGCCGGGCCACGGACGCCGCGTTCGCCGCGGCCGGGGTGCGCCGTACGGTCGCCCTGGAGGTCAACGACGTGCACAGCCTGCTGGACCTGGTGGACGAGAACCTCGGCATCGCGGTCGTCCCCCGGCACTTCCGGCACAAGCGGACCTCGCTCACCGCCCTCCCCCTCAAGGGGGTCGACGAGGCCGCCTACGAGACGGTGGCCCTGCTGCCCCCGGAGCGCGCCACCAGCCCGGCCGCCCGCGCCCTGATCGCCCTGCTCGGCACGCCCCGGGCGGAACCCGGCGAACCCGGGTGACCCCACGCTCTCGCGCCGGGGGCGGGGATGCGCGAGGGTGGGAGCATGTACGCGAAGGAGATCCTCATCGAGGGCTACGACCGTATCCGGGAAGAAGTCCACACCGTGCTCGACGGACTCGGCGCGGACGACCTGGACCGCTCCCCCGCGCCCGGCGCGAACTCCATCGCCTGGCTGCTGTGGCACCTGAGCCGGGTGCAGGACGACCACATCGCGGACGCCTTCGGGCTGGACCAGGTGTGGCTGGCGCGGGACTGGGCCGACCGCTTCGACCTGGAGCTGCCGCACCACGACACCGGCTACGGCCACACCCCCGAGCAGGCCGCGAAGGTGCGGGTCCCCTCCACGGTGCTGCTGGCCGGGTACTACGACGCGGTGCACGACCAGACCATCGGCGTGCTGCGGACGCTGGCCGCCAAGGACCTGGAGCGGGTCGTGGACGAGCGCTGGGAGCCCCCGGTCACGCTGGGCGTACGCCTGGTGAGCGTCCTGTCCGACGATCTCCAGCACGTCGGACAGGCCGCCTACGTCAAGGGGCTGCTTCAGAGCGCTTCGGCGTAACCCGGCAGGATGACGTCCTCGATGAGCGCCTTGCGCTCGTCGAACGGGAGGAAGGCGCTCTTGACCGCGTTGACGGTGACCGTGCGCAGGTCCTTCGCCGTCCAGCCCGCGTCCTCGACCAGCAGCGCCATCTCGCGGGTCATGGTGGTACCGGAGACCAGGCGGTTGTCGGTGTTGAGGGTGACCCGGAAGCCGAGGTCCTTCAGCGCGGTGATGGGGTGCTCGGCGATGGAGGCGGCGCAGCCGGTCTGGAGGTTGGAGGTGGGGCACATCTCCAGGGCGATCCGGCGGTCGCGGACCCAGCCGGCGAGGCGGCCGAGCTTGCCGTCGACGATGTCCTCGGTGATGCGGACGCCGTGCCCGAGGCGCTGGGCGCCGCACACCTGGACGGCCTGGTGGATGCTGGGCAGGCCGTACGCCTCGCCCGCGTGGATGGTGAACGGCACGCTCTCGGCGCGCAGGTGCTCGAAGGCGGCCAGGTGGTCGGCGGGCGGGAAGCCGTCCTCGGCGCCGGCGATGTCGAAGCCGACGACCCCGGCGTCGCGGTAGGCGACGGCCAGTTCGGCGGCCTCGCCGACCCGGTCGAACATCCGCATGCCGCACAGCAGGGTGCCGACGCGTACCGGCGTCCCGGCGGCGGCCGCCTTGGCCATGCCGGCCGCGAGGCCCTCCTGCACGGTCTCCACGACCTCGGCCAGAGTCAGCCCCGCGCGGGTGTTCAGCTCGGGGGCGTAGCGCACCTCGGCGTAGACCACGCCGTCGGCGGCGAGGTCGAGCACGTACTCCTCGGCCACGCGCAGCAGGCCCTCGCGGGTCTGCATCACGGCGAGGGTGTGCTCGAAGGTGCCTATGTAGCGGACCAGGTCGCCGGAGCCCGCGGCCTCGACGTACCAGGCGGCCAGTTCGTCGGGGTCGGTGGTGGGCAGGGTGTGGCCGACCGCGGCCGCGAGTTCGATGACGGTGGCGGGACGCAGGCCGCCGTCGAGGTGGTCGTGCAGGACGGCCTTGGGGAGCCGGCGGAGGGTCTCGGTGTCGATGCGGGGCGCGGTCATGGCGTGCTTCCTCGGCGGATCGTGCGGATGGGGATTCAGGCGGCGGGCTGGAGCAGGTCCCAGCGGTTGCCGTAGAGGTCCTGGAAGACGGCGACCGTGCCGTAGGGCTCGTGGCGGGGGTCCTCCAGGAAGGTCACCCCGTGAGCGGTCATGCGGGCGTGGTCGCGGGCGAAGTCGTCGGTGTGCAGGAAGAAGCCGACGCGGCCGCCGGTCTGGTCGCCGACGCGGGCGCGCTGGCCGTCGTCCTTCGCGCGGGCGAGCAGCAGGCCGGTTCCACTGCCCTCTTCGGCGCCGGGTTCCACCACGACCCACCGGGAGCCGTCCGGGCGGGGCTCGTCCTCGGCCAGCCGGAAACCCAGGGCCTCGGTGTAGAAGCGGATGGCGTCGTCGTAGTCGTCCACGACGAGGGTGACCAGGGCAACGCGGCGCATCGGAGCCTTCCGGTGGGGGTGGTTAGCGGGAGAGGTTATACGTAAAACTACCGGGGCGCCAGTCCCCCCTGAGAGGGGACCGGCGGGGTGCTCCGCTACTGGTGGAAGGCGTTCAGGCGGCCGAGTTCGCCGTCGGTGAGCTTCAGGGCGCCCGCCGCGACGTTCTGCGTCAGATGGGCGGGGTCGCCGGTGCCGGGGATGGCAAGGACGTGCGGGCCCTGGTGGAGGGTCCAGGCGATCCGGATCTGGGTGGGGCTGACGCCGTGCGTCTCTGCGATCTCCGCGACCACGGCGTCCGCTTCGGCCGCGACCCGCTCGTGCATGCCCCGTTCGCCGGTCTCCCCGGCGACGGAGTAGAACGGGACGAAGGCGATGCCGCGCTCCCCGCACAGCTTGAGCAGTTCCTTCCCCTCGGGGCCGGGGGTGTCGAGCCCGTACCGGTTCTGCACGGCGACCACCGGTGCGATGGCCAGCGCCTCGTCGAGGTGGCGGGGTTCGATCGCCGAGATGCCCAGGTGCCGGATCAGGCCCTCCTCCCGCAGCTCGGCGAGGGCGCCGAAGTGTTCGGCGACGGAGTCCTGCCGCATCCGGCGCAGGTACACCAGGTCGAGGTGGTCGCGGCCGAGCTGGCGGAGGTTCTCCTCGACGTGGCCGCGCAGCTGGTCGGGGCGGGCGGCGGTGCCCCAGGAGCCGTCCTGCTCGCGGAAGGGCCCGACCTTGGTGGCGATGACCAGGTCGTCGGCGTAGGGGGCGAGGGCGCTGTTGATCAGTTCGTTGGCGGAACGCAGGGAGGAGAAGTAGAAGGCGGCGGTGTCGATGTGGTTCACCCCGAGTTCCACGGCCCGGCGCAGGACGGCCAGCGATGGGGCCCGGTCGCTGGGGGTGCCCAGGTGGAAGGCGGCGTTGCCGGTCAGCCGCATCGCGCCGAGGCCGAGACGGTGGACGGTGAGGTCGCCGAGGGTGAGGGTGCCGGAGGCTGCCGCGGTGATCGCTTCAGTGGTCATCTGCGGAGTGTGCCACGGATGCCGGGCGGTGCGGCCGGGGTAGGAAGGGACGCATGACGATCACCGATCACCCGCTCGTCGCCCGCGCCCGTCTGCTCGCCGCCGAGCTGCTGGAGCCCGAGGCGGAGCGGGTGGACCAGGAGGGCGTGCCGGCGAGCCACATCGAGGCCGTGAAGCGGTCCGGGCTGCTGGGCCTGACGGCACCCGCCGAGTACGGCGGCTCGGCGGCGCCGCCCGCCGTGGTGCGGGAGGTCTCGGAGATCCTGGCGGCCGCGTGCGGCTCCACCTGGTTCGTCCAGTCGCAGCACCACACCCCGGTCCAGGTCCTCGCGCGCGGCGAACCGGCCGCCCGCGAGCGCCTGCTGGGCCCGCTGGCCCGCGGCGAGCTGCTGTCCGGCGTGGCGTACGCGCAACTGCGCGCCCACCCCGCGGCACCCGTACGGGCCCACCACGACGGCACGGGCTGGCGCTTCGACGGCACGGTCCCCTGGTACACCGGCTGGGGCCTGAACGACGTACTCCTCCTGGCCGGCCTGACGGAGGACGACGAGGCGGTGTTCGCCTTCGTGGACGCCCGCGACCAACCGGGTCTGCGGCCCTCCGACCCCCTGCGTCTGGCCGCCCTGACCGCCGCGCACACGGTCTCCCTGGAGCTGGACGGCCTGCGCGTTCCCGGCGACTCGGTGGCCCTGCGCATCCCGTACGCCCAGTGGGCGCCCACCGACCGGGCGAAGACCCTGAACACCAACCCGGCGGTCTTCGGCATCGCCTCGGCGGCCCTGTCCCTGCTGGACGAGAAGACGGCAGCCCCGCTACGAAGCCATGTGGCGGACGTCCGCACCCGCGCCTACGCCCTGGCCGACCACCCGGCCCCGCTGGAGCGGGTGGCACAACGCCTGGCGGTACGGGCGGAGGCGTACGCGGCGCTGAACACCGCCACCACGGCTGCGGTCGTAGCAGGGGGCGGCCGCTCGATGTCCCTCACGTCCAAGGCCCAGCGCCTCGCCCGCGAGGGGATGTTCCTGCTGATCCAGGGTCAGACGGCGGAGACCCGGAAGGCTCATCTGGAGGCGCTCGGGCCCCAGGGCCTCTCTTTTGGATCCTGCCGGAGTCGCGGGGACGTCACGAGCCGGCCTGATCCGGAAGAAGGGCCCTAGTCGTCCGTGCGGCCCTCGACCACGACCAGGAAAGCGTCCGACTTGAGGTCCATGACCACCGTCGCGGGTTCACCCTCGGCCCGGCGGGCGGCGGCGTACTCCTCGGCGGGCCAGGAGCCGCGCGGTGAGCCTGCGGGGAAACGCTCCAGCACTGTCGAATTCATGGCGGCGGACACCTCCGGCGGAAGGTTCGGACGGGACACGGAACCTGTAGCTCATCGGTTGCCCGGCCAACGCACGGACATGCCGTTGTACGCCGTCCGGCACAACCGCATCCACTTGTGGCGCCGGGCGGGAAGGGATCACCGGGAGGCCGTGGCGGACCACGGGCGAACACCGATGCCGAGGAGCCGGAAACGATGAACGACGACGAGCCCGCGGGCGAACTGCGCTGCCTGGTGAGCGGTGCCACCGGCTACATCGGGGGCAGGCTCGTGCCGGAACTGCTCGCCGCCGGACACCGGGTGCGCTGTCTGGCCCGTACCCCGAGCAAGCTGCGCGACCTGCCGTGGGCCGGTGACGTGGAGGTGGTGCGGGGTGATGTGACGGACCCCGACTCGCTGGCCGAGGCGATGCGGGACGTCGACGTGGCGTACTACCTGGTGCACGCGCTCGCCAGCGGAGACGACTTCGAGGAGACCGACCGGCGCGCGGCCCGGTACTTCGGCGAGCAGGCGAAGGCGGCCGGGGTGCGCCGGATCGTGTACCTCGGCGGGCTGACCCCGGCCGGGGTGCCGGAGCAGGAGCTGTCCCCGCACCTGCGCTCGCGGGCTGAGGTCGGCCACATCCTCCTGGAGTCCGGGGTGCCGACGGCCGTCCTGCGCGCGGCGGTGATCATCGGCTCCGGCTCGGCCTCCTTCGAGATGCTGCGCTACCTCACCGAGCGGCTGCCGGTGATGGTGACGCCGAGCTGGGTGCAGACCCGTATCCAGCCGATCGGTGTCGAGGACGTGCTGCGGCTGCTGGTGGGCTCCGCGCGGTTGCCCGAGGACGTGAACCGGACCTTCGACATCGGCGGCCCGGACACACTGACGTACCGGGAGATGATGCTGAGGTACGCCCAGCTCGCCCATCTGCCGCACCGGTTCATCCTGTCCGTGCCGATGCTCACGCCGGGTCTGTCCA
>NZ_WWKH01000090.1:0-12208 GCF_009865595.1 Streptomyces sp. SID1328
TGCCCGCCCCTCATGCCCGGGAGGGAGCGACCGCTCTCGCTCCCTCCCGGAACCCCGATCGCTTACGGCCCTCTTCGTGAATGTATTCACTTTCACAAAGTCGCCGTCGGATCCCCCGAGAGGGAGTGCACACGGCCCATGTCCCCCGACGTGACAGCCCGCTGGCAGTTCGGAATCACCACCGTCTACCACTATCTCTTCGTGCCGCTGACGATCAGTCTGGCCGGCATCACGGCCGGCCTGGAGACGGCGTGGGTGCGCACGAAGAAGGAGAAGTATTTCCACGCCACCAAGTTCTGGGGAAAGCTCTTCCTGATCAACATGGTGATGGGCGTGGTCACCGGCATCGTCCAGGAATTCCAGTTCGGCATGAACTGGTCGGCGTACTCCCGCTTCGTAGGTGACATCTTCGGGGCGCCGCTGGCTATGGAGGCGATCATCGCCTTCTTCTTCGAGTCCACGTTCATCGGGCTGTGGATGTTCGGCTGGGACAAGCTCCCACGCCGGCTGCACCTGTTCTGCATCTGGATGGTGTCCCTCGGCACCGTGCTGTCAGCCTACTTCATCCTGGCGGCGAACTCCTGGATGCAGCACCCGGTCGGATACCGGATGGACCACGGCCGTCCCCGGCTGACGGACTTCTCCCAAGTGCTCCTGCAGCCCACCGCGGTGTTCGCCGCCCTGCACGCCCTCACGGCGGCCTTCGTCACCGGGGGAGCGCTTGTGACCGGCATCGCCGCCTGGCACCTGTGGCGCGCGAAGCGCACCCAGGAGCGAGGCGGCGCGATGGAGGCGGGGCGGGTCGGCGTCATGCGGACCTCCCTGCGGGTCGGCCTCGCGGTGCTGGCCGTCGCCGGCTTCGCCACCGTTCTCGACGCCGATGCCCTCGGCAAACTGATGATCGACCAGGAGCCGTTGAAGATGGCCGCAGGTGAGGGGCTGTGGAACACCGCGGCGAACGCCCCGTTCTCGGTGTTCGCCGTCCCGGACGTCGGCAAGCACCAGAACACCGTCGGCATCGACATTCCGTACGTGCTGTCGTTCCTCGCCCACAGCAACCCGCACACTCCCGTCACCGGCATCAACAACGCGGCGGCGGCCATGGCGGCGCAGTACGGCGGCGCACCGGGGGACTACCTCCCCAACGTCCCGCTGGAGTACTGGTCGTACCGTTTCATGATCACGTTCGGGATGGCCTCCGTCGCCGTCGGCGCGGCCGGGCTGTGGCTGACCCGCAACCGGCACTGGATCGCCCCGGCCTGCGTCACCCGGCCGGACGAGGTCCCCAACCTGATGCTCACCAGGAACCGGGCCCTCGGGCCGGTCCTCACCAAGTGGGCCTGGCGGGCGGCCGTCTGGACCCTGGGGTTCCCGCTGATAGCGAACTCGTTCGGCTGGATCTTCACGGAGACGGGCCGCCAGCCGTGGGTGGTCTACGGCCTGATGCGTACCCCGGACGCCGTCTCACCAGGGGTGAGCGCGGGCGAGATGCTCACCACCTTGATCGGTTTCACCCTCCTGTACGGGATTCTCGCCGTCATCGAAGTCAGGCTGATGGTCAAGTACGCCACGGCCGGGCCCCGGCTCGACGAGCAGCCGCCGCAGCGTGATCCCCGGCTGCGCGGTCCGTTCTCCGCCGAGGACGACGACAAGATCCTCACCTTTGCCTACTGACCAGCCGTCAGGAAACGATTCCCATGCACCTGCACGATCTCTGGTTCCTGCTCATCGCCTTCTTCTGGACGGGCTACTTCGTCCTGGAGGGCTTCGACTTCGGCGTCGGTGTGCTCACCAAGCTCCTCGCCCGCGACGAGCCCGAACGCCGCGTGCTGCTGAACACCATCGGCCCCGTCTGGGACGGCAACGAGGTCTGGATGATCGCGGCCGGCGCCGCGACCTTCGCCGCCTTCCCCGGCTGGTACGCCACCATGTTCAGCGGCTTCTACCTCGTGCTGTTCGCGGTCCTGGTGTGCCTGATCGTGCGGGCCGTGGGCTTCGAGTACCGGGCCAAGCGCGAGAGCGTCCGGTGGAAGCGCAACTGGGAGCACGCCATATTCTGGTGCTCGCTGCTGGCGCCGCTGCTGTGGGGCCTGGTCTTCGCCAACGTCGTCCACGGTGTCGCCATCGACCGGCGGCACGTCTACACCGGCGGACCGAGCGGTCTGATCCACCCCTACGCGCTGCTCGGCGCGGTGACCCTGCTGGCGGTCTTCACGGTCCACGGAGCGGTGTTCGTCGCGCTCAAGACGGTCGGCGACATCCGCGCCCGGGCCCGAACACTCGCCGTCAGACTCGGCGTCGTGGCCACCGTGCCCGCCGCGTTCTTCCTGCTCTGGACGCAAGCGGACCGTGGCAACAGCCGGAGCCTGGTGACGGTGGTCATCGCGCTGGTGGCCTGGGGCGTCGCGCTCGCCTGCACCAGGGCCGGCCGGGAGGGGTGGGCGTTCACCTTCTCCGCCGCCACGGTGGCGGCGACGGCAGCCACGTCGTTCCTTACGCTCTATCCCGCCGTCATGCCGTCCACGCTGAACCCCGCCTGGAGCCTGACCGTCACCAACGCGTCCTCCTCGGCGTACACGCTGGGGATCATGACCTGGGTGGGCGCCGTCTTCGCGCCGCTGGTCATGGGCTATCAGGCCTGGTCGTACTGGGTGTTCCGCAAGCGCATCGGCACCCAGCACATCCCGCGGGCCAACTCGTCCGCGCCCGCTCCGGAACGCTCTCACGTCCTGTCTCACGCACAAGGAACCGTCATGACCCCTGCACCTGTCCCGAACAGGCCGCGCATTCTCATTGCAGGCGGCGGCTACGTCGGCCTCTACACCGCGATGCGCCTGCTGAAGAAGGTGCGCCCCGGCGAGGCGACCGTCACGGTCGTGGACCCCCGCTCGTACATGACCTACCTGCCCTTCCTCCCGGAGGCGGCAGCCGGCAACGTGGCGCCGCGCAACCTGGTCGCCTCGCTGCGCGGTGTCCTGACCGGCGCGGAAGTGGTGACCGGCCACGTGGTCTCCGTCGACCAGGCGGACAAGGTCGCCCACGTCACCACCGCGGCGGGCGATGCGCTCGAACTGCCCTTCGATCACTTGGTCGTCGCGCTCGGCTCCGTCTCCCGCACCTTCCCGATCCCCGGCCTGGCCGAGCACGCCATCGGCATGAAGTCGGTCGAAGAGGCCATCAGCCTGCGCAACCACGTGCTGGCCGAGCTGGACCGGGCCGATTCCACCACGGACGAGACGGTGAAGCGCAAGGCTCTGACCTTCGTCTTCGTCGGGGGCGGCTTCGCCGGCGTGGAGACCATCGCGGAGGTGGAGGACATGGCCCGCGACGCCGCCCGTACCTACCACAACGTCAGCCGGGAGGACATGCGCTTCATCCTGGTCGAGGCCGCAGGGCGCATCCTCCCCGAGATGGGCGCCGACCTCGGTGTCTGGACGATGGAGAAGCTCCAGGCACGGGGCATCGAGGTGTACCTCGAGACCTCCATGGAGTCCTGCGTCGACCAGCACGTGGTACTGGCGAACGGGATCGAGACGGACGCCTCCACGATCGTGTGGACCGCCGGCGTGCGCCCCAACCCCGCCCTGGCCCACTTCGGCCTGCCGCTCGGCCCGCGCGGCCACGTCGACACCCTGCCCACGCTGCAGGTCAGGGGCCTTGAACATGTGTGGGCCGCGGGCGACAACGCCCAGGTTCCCGATCTGGCCGGCGAAGAGGGCGCCTGGTGCCCGCCCAACGCACAGCACGCCGTACGGCAGGCCCCGGTGCTCGCCGACAACGTGCTCGCGGCTCTGCGCGGCCGGCCGGTGACGGAATACCGGCACAAGAACCTCGGCGCGGTGGCCGGCCTCGGCCTCCACAAGGGCGTCGCGATCCTGTTCGGCAGGATCAAGCTCAAGGGACGGCCGGCGTGGTGGTTCCACCGCCTCTACCACGGCAGCCGTGTGCCGACGCTGAACCGCAAGATCCGCGTGTTCGTGGACTGGTGCCTGGCCTCCCTGCTGAAGCGGGACACCGTCGGCCTCATCGAACTGGAGCACCCGCGCGAGCCGTTCACCGAAGCGGCCACGCCGTCCCGCAGCCGTACCTGATTCCTTCCCCCCTTTTGTGTTCGTCTTGTCTGGAGGGCTGTCCCATGTCCCAGAACGCCGTCGCCGCCGCTCGGGGCGCTGAGGCCGCACCTGAGAAGGTGCCTGCCGACCCGTCACACGGACGCCGCTGGTTGATCCTGCTGGTCATTTCCCTGTCGATGCTGATGGGTGTGCTCGACGGCACCATCGTCAACATCGCCCTGCCCTCCGCCCAGCGCGACCTCGGCTTCTCGGACGCCGACCGGCAGTGGGTGGTCACCGCCTACGCGCTGGCCTTCGGCAGTCTGCTGCTGCTCGGCGGCCGGATCGCGGACCTGGTCGGTCAGAAGGTGACCTTCCTGGTGGGTCTGGCCGGCTTCGCGGCCGCTTCCATGGTGGGAGGCGCGGCGAACAGCTTCGCCATGCTCGTCGTCGCGCGGGCCGTCCAGGGCCTGTTCGCCGCCCTGTTGGCCCCGTCCGCGCTGTCGATCCTGATGACGACCTTCACCGAGCCGCGTGAGCGGGCGAAGGCCTTCACCGTCGCCGGCTCGATCTCCGGTGCCGGCGGAGCCGTCGGCCTGATCCTCGGGGGTGTGCTGACCCAGTACCTGAACTGGCGCTGGACCATGTACGTCAACGTGGTCTTCGCGGTGGTGGCGTTCGTCGGTGGCATAGCCCTGCTGCACCGCACCCCGCGCAACACGTCCTCCAAGCTCGACGTCCTGGGCACTCTGCTGGTCTCCATCGGTCTGTTCTGCCTGGTCTTCGGGTTCTCGAACGCCGAGACGCACGGCTGGGCCTCGCCGGCGACCTGGGGCATGCTGGCGGCCGGTGCCGTACTCGTGGCGGTCTTCGTGTGGTGGCAGACCAGGGCGGCGTATCCGCTGCTGCCTCTGCGGGTCCTCCTGGACCGTAACCGCGGGGCCTCCTTCGTCTCCCTCTTCGTCATCGGCGCGGGTATGTTCGGCGTGTTCCTGTTCCTGACCTACTACCTGCAGCAGAGTCTCGGTTTCAGCGCGCTTAAGACGGGCTTCGCCTTCCTGCCCATGATCGTGGCCTCGTCCACCGCCTCCGCCGTGGCCAACAACGTCCTGGTGCGGCGCGTAGGTCCCAAGCCCGTGGTCCCGCTGGGCATGGCCATCGCGGCCGCCGGCCTGGGGTGGATGACCACGCTGGACCTGAACAGCGGCTACCTGGCCCAGGTGCTGCCCCAGCTGGTGCTCGTCGGTATCGGGCTGGGCACCGTCGTCGCGCCCGCCATGAGCCTGGCCACCTCCGGAGTGGCCGCGGCCGATGCCGGCGTCGCGTCCGCCGCAGTCAACACCGTCCAGCAGGTCGGCGGTTCCATCGGCGTCGCCCTGCTCAGCACGATGGCCTCCGACGCCGCCACCAACTACCTCTCCGGGCGCAACCCCAAGGACCCCGGCGTCCTGGCGCAGGCCGGTCTGGAGGGCTACGCCACCGCCTACTGGTGGTCGGCGGCCGTGTTCGTGCTCGGCCTGGTCGTGACCCTGCTGTTGTACCGTCGTGGCGTACCGCAGCAGGACGAGGACTCCGCACCCGTCGTACACATGTGACGCACGCCGCGTAATGGATGCGGACTCCGGGCTTTCCTCTTCCACTACTATGAGACGAGATGACTCATAGTGACACTGCAAGGCGCTTGGCCTCATAGAAGTGGAGTAGGTGCAGGTGAGAACTGATCCGCGTCTGTTGCGCAGTCGCGAAGCCATGGTCGCGGCGGCCACCGCGTTGCTCACGGAAGGCGGCCTCGAGGCCGTGACGCATCAAGCGGTGGCCGCCCGTGCCGGTGTTGGCAGGGCCACGGTCTACCGGCACTGGCCCGGCCCCCTCGACCTGCGCCTGGCCGCCCTCGAAGCCGGCATGCCGCCGCTGCCCCCGGTGCCGGAGGAGATCAGGGCCGCTTCGGGGCACGATCCGCGAGCCGAGCTCGTTCACAATCTGGGCGTGCTCGCCGAGCGGCTGGACGACGAGAACACAGGGGCTGTCCTCGTCGCCGTCATCGGCGGCTCCCGGAACGACGAAGGCATGCGTCATCTCCGGCAGACGCTGATGGACCAGATCGCCGATGCCGTGCGCCCTGCTGTCGCCGCGGCCGTCGAGCGCGGCCAGCTCCGGCCCGACGTCACCGCCGAGACCATGGCCATGGCCACGGTCGGTCCCCTGTTCTTCGAGCGGTTCATCGCCGGGAACCGCCTCGGGCGTGACACGGTGGAGATCGTCGTCGACGCCGCTCTGCGGGCCTGGGCCTAGGCGCTGTCCGGCGCATGATCTCCAGCGGAGCCGCCGGTGCCGGTCAGGGCCTGGGCCGTGACGGCGTCGCAGACCTGCTCGGCGGCGATGATCGTCGCCTCCCAGTCCGGAAGGCCGCGCTTGGGGGAGACGGTTTCGGCGTGGGCCTGAGCCGCCGCGCGCCGCGCGTCGGCCAGGCTGCGGTAGGCGGCGCGGCGCAGAGTCTGCCGCTGGGAAGCCGTGGCGCTCGGTGCCAGGTCGCGGTACCGGCGGACGGCGAGCAGGGCGGCGTCGGTCTGCGCCGCCGCCCAGCTGTCGGCGGAGTCGGGCCACACCAGGAAGTTCGCCACCAGCACGATGGCCGCCGCCAGGATGGTGTCCAGGATGCGGGTGCCGTACAGCGGCCGGTGGTCTCCGAGCAGGTCGACGAGGACGAAGACGATTCCCGTCAGACCGGTGGTGGCGACGGCGTAGTGGTGGCGTACTCCTACCGCCATGAGTGCGCCGAAGACCGCTACCGTTCCGATGAGCGCATAGGGTGTGTTGCCGGTCAGCAGAGCCACGGCCCCGGTCGCGGCCACGCCGACGACCGTGCCGACGCAGCGGTGTACCGCCCGGCGCAGCACGGGGCCGAAGTCGGGCTTGTAGATGAAGGCCACGGTCATGGGCAGCCAGTAGCCCCTCGGTCCGTGCAGCAGCAAAGCGCTGACGTACGCGACGAGCACACAGGCAGCGAGCAGAACGGCGTACCGCAGATGAACGGTCCGACCCGGCCGCGGCCGTGCCGGTACCGAAAGAACCACATCCGAGCCGGCCTCCGCGTCGGCCGTCCCGCACAGTTCCACCAGAGCGTGGAGAGCGGGTGAGCGCAGGTCGCAGTCGGGCACCCCGTTCTCGGTCGGCACGAGCCTCTGCTCCGTGGCGGTGCCCCCGGGAGGAAGCAGGCGCTCGGCCATAGCCAGGGGGAGGCCGGCCACGCAGTGGGGGAGGGGACGCCCCTCCCACACGAACGCCGACACCACCCCGCCGAGACGTACGGCCAGACGCAGCGCTTCGAGCAGTCGACGGGTATCGGGATCCACCGACTGGTGCCGGGCCGCCTTCGCCAGGTCCGGGGCCATGACGTCGTGAGCGTCGTTGAGTGCCAGCGTCATGGAGCGGCGCGCGGCCTCGGCGTGCGGGGTGCCGACGGCGGCCAGTGTCCGGGCGGCGGCGCGGTAGACGGCGCGCACGGCGTCGGACTCGATCCGGTGCCGCCGCCACAGCCACGGGCTGGTGGACAGGACGGTCACCAGAAGCGTGCCCGAGAGCAGTGCGAGGGGCGGCTGCCACCACGGGCCGGACACAGCGATGCCGCTGCCGACGGTGGTGCCGAGGAGCAATTGCATGCCCGCCACGGAGAGAATGGGGCCCCGCAGGCTGATCAGCCCGCCGACCAGCGCCGTGGCGACCAGACAGCCCGCCACTGCCGCCATGTCCCCGCTGCGCAGCGCGAGTTCTCCGATGAGCAGGCCGAGGGCGCTGGCCAGTCCCACGGCAACCAGTCGCTGCATGCGCAATCGGTAGGGGGACGAACTGTCCTGCCCCACCCCCCACAGGGCACCGATCGCGGCGAACACGGCCGGAACCGTGTGTCCTGTCCACAGTCCGAGCAGGAGGGGAAGGGCCAGGGCGACGACACTCCGCAGGGCGGCGGCGAGCGGGAACCCCGCGCGCACCGTACGCAGAGTTCGGCGCAGCCAGGAGGTCACAGCCGCCAGCGAACGGCGCGACTGCGAGGTTGGTGCTGCGGATGCCATGGGAGCGGGTCCTGGTTCGGTAACGGTGGTGTCGCTGCACGACCCCACATCGCGCGCGTCTGTCGCGGCCCCCCTCAGGGCGTGATGAGGACGGTCAGCCTGCGGGGGCCGTGGACGCCTTGGACGCGGATCATCTCGATGTCCGCGGTGGCCGAGGGGCCGCTGATCCATGTGATCGGACGGCGTGGATCGAGCTGGTTGATCACTTCGGGCATGGAGGAGCCGACCTGCTCCTCACCCACGACGCAGACGTGGACGTCCGGCACCAGCGTGGGGGCGCGCCGGCCCTGTCCGGGGCCTGCGTCCAGGATGATCGTTCCAGAGTCGGCGATGGCGGCCGCGCACGTCGTGATCACGGCGTCGGTGGCATCGAGTTCCGCCTTCGACAGCGGCGGGGCGTCCCTGCGGATCACACCGGACCACTGGGCCGACCAGGCCGCGGGAAGGCCGTCGGGAACGACCGCGGAACGCGCCGAGCTCTCGTCGAGGGCGTCCGCCACCGCGGCGGGCAGGCCGTGCGCCGGCACCCGGCGTACGGTCGCCCCGTACTCCTCCAGGCGTTCGACGAACAGTTCGATGACGGCCGTTCGGTCGCCGGGGGAGATGCCCGGGGCGCTGCGCAGATAGGCGCGGGGCACGTCCACCGGCTCGGCCGGCAGGTCGGCGACGGCCGCGCGGATGCGGCCGAGGATGGCTTCGCGCGCGTTCACTTGGTGCCTCCGTCGGTGCGCTCCCACCAGGTGCGGAAGGACTGCTTGGGGATGTCGGGGATGCTCCTGCTGTCGGTCCAGCCGTGCAGGGGACCGGGCAGACCCATGTTCTTCGGCAGGAGCACGCCGGCCTTGCCGGCCGACTTGACGGCCGCGTTCCACAGCGGGTTGTGGTCCATGACGGTTTCCACCGCCTTCAACGCCGCCTTTTCGGCGGGGTGCTTGACCTTGGCGTCCCCTTCGGCCACGTCCGCGCGCAGCTTGAGCAGCACGTCGGTGAAGCGGATGCGGACCGGGCAGACCTCGTTGCAGGCACCGCACAGGCTGGAGGCGTACGGCAGTGAGGCGGTCTGGGGGTCGTCCGGCCCCTTGAGCAGGGGGTTGAGGATCGCGCCGATCGGGCCGGGGTAGACCGAGCCGTAGGCGTGGCCTCCGGTGCGTTCGTAGATGGGGCAGATGTTCATGCAGGCACCGCAGCGGATGCAGCGCAACGCCTGCCGTCCCACCGGGTCGGCCAGGGCGCGGGTGCGGCCGTTGTCGACCAGGACCAGATGGAAGGTGGAGGGCCCGTCGCCGTCCGTGACGCCGGTCCAGCTGCTGGTGTAGGGGGCCATCCGCTCACCGGTGGCGTTGCGGGCCAGCAGTTGCAGGAAGACTTCCAGGTCCCGCCAGGTGGGCACGACCTTCTCGATGCCGACCACCGAGATCAGGGTGTCGGGCAGGGTCAGGCACATGCGCCCGTTGCCCTCGGACTCCACGATCACCAGGGTGCCGGTCTCGGCGACGATGAAGTTGGCACCCGAGACGGCAACCTTCGCCTTGAGGAACTTCTCCCGCATGTGCAGCCGCGCCGCCTCGGCCAGCTCCTCGGGGTCGTCCGTGAGACGGTCCGGAGCGGGGCGGCCGTGCTTGCCCATCTCCCGCACGAAGATGTCGCGGATCTCGGTGCGGTTGCGGTGCAGGGCCGGGACCACGACATGCGACGGCAGGTCGTCACCGAGCTGCACGATGGCGGCGGCGAGGTCGGTCTCACGTGCGCTGATGCCGGCTGCCTCCAGGGCGCCGTCGAGACCGATCTCCTCGGTCAGCATGGACTTGACCTTCACGATCTCCGTCTCGCCGGTCTGCCGGACGAGATCGGTGACGATGCGGTTGGCCTGTTGGGCGTTCTCCGCCCAGTGGACGATGCCGCCTGCCTCGGTGACCTTGTCCTCGACCTGTTCGAGGTAGCTGTCGAGGTGGCCGAGGACCTCGTCCTTCAGGCCGGCCGCGCTGTCGCGCAGATCCTGCCAGTCGGGGCGCTCGGCAGCGAGGACGCCGCGCTTGCCGCGGATCGTGTGGGTGGCCCGGCGCACGTTGGCACGCAGCTGCTCGTCCCGCGTGGCACTCTCGGCCGCCGTGGGGAACTTCGGCCAGTCCACGAACACCTTGCTCATCGCATGACCTCCAGTCCCGCGACCGGCACGCCGTCCATCGGGCCGTCCTCCTCGGTCCTGGCCAGGATCTCGACCAGGTGCATGGAACGCACCGTGTGACCGTCCTTGGAGAGGCGGCCGCCGATGTTCATCAAGCAGGAGTTGTCCACTGCCGCCAGGACGTGCGCCCCGGTCTCCAGCACATGCCGGGCCTTGTCCCCGTTCATGGCGCCGGAGACCGCACCGTTCTTGACCGAGAAGGTGCCGCCGAACCCGCAGCACTCATCCTGCGCGGGCAACTCGACGAAATCGACGTCCTTCACTGCTCGCAGCAGCCGGTAGGGCCTCTCGCCGAGCGCCGAGGCACGCAGGCTGTGGCAGGTGGGGTGATACGTGACGCGGTGGGGGAAGTAGGCGCCCACGTCCTCCACACCGAGTACGTCGGTGAGGAACCGCGTCACCTCGTGCACGCGGGGCGCCAGGGCGCGGACGTCGTTGAGCAGGTCGTAGTCGCCCACGGACTCGGCGGCGGTCGCGTACGCCTCCGCGGGCAGCCCGCCGCACGAAGCGGAAGGCACGATGATCCGGTCGTAGCCGCCGAAGACCTCCACGAAGTGGCGTGCCAGCTTCGCGGTCTCGGCCCGGTAGCCGGTGTTGTAGTGCATCTGGCCGCAGCAGCTCTGTGCGGTGGGGAACTCCAGCTCGATGCCGAGCCGCCGCAGCAGCTTGACCGTGGCCTGTCCTGTCGCCGGAAACAGAGTGTCGTTGAGGCACGTGACGAACAGCGCGGTGCGCATGGCGTCACCCTTTCTCATCCGAGCGGATGTCGGCCCGCTTCCATCGTGAGCCGTGCGGGGATGGGCTGCCATCGCGGTGGAGAAGGCCACCGCCGACATGCATGTCAGCTTAAACGCAAGCTTGTATACAAGCAAGAGTGCAAGCAAGCTGTCACCTTGCATGCATGCGGCACAATGACTCGCATGAGCAGCCAGCCGAAAGCCGCCGACCGCGCCTACGTCCACATCCGGGACAAGCTCCTCGACGGGGAGTACGCGAGCGGCCACCTGCTCTCCGAGGGGACCGTCGCAACGGACCTCGGGATCTCCCGCACCCCGGTCCGGGAGGCCTTCCAGCGGCTGCAGAACGAGGGGTTCCTGCGCGTCTATCCCAAACGGGGTGCGGTCGTGGTGCCCGTGGGACCCGATGACGCACACGGAGTGCTGCAGGCGCGACTCCTGATGGAACTGTTCGCCCTGGACTCGCTGGTCGCCCGCGGACCGCAGGCGATGCGAGAGATCGGCTCGGCGCTGCTGCACGACTGCGAAGAAGAGCAGAAGCAGACCACTTCGGCCAGTGCGCGGGAGTTCGGGCGCGAGTTCCACATCCGGCTCATGCGGGCGGCGGGCAATCCCGTCCTCGGCGAGCTCTACGAGACGCTGTGGAACCGGCAACTCCGTATCGCCGCCGCCGCAACGGCCGGCCCGCACCACGCGGCAGCGGACATGGCGGAACACGCCGGGATCGCCACCGCGCTGCATGATCAACGCCCGGCCGAAGCACGCGAACTGCTCACCGACCACCTCGCGGGCGTACTGCACCGCACCGGCTTCAGCGGGCGTCCGAGCCTGCCGCCGGTCGCCGGCGTGGACGGTCCCTGACGGCAGCGGCGCCGATGCCCCCGCGGTGGCGTGCGGGGCGGTCCGCTGCCGCGGTCGCCCTCATGCCCGTCGCGCACGCGGGGGGCTAGATGTGTCCGCGTCGCGCAGGAGGCTGCTCTCTTGGCGCGTCAGCGGCCTTCGGGTCGTGCCGGACTGAGAGCGCGCGGGCCCTAAGCCGGCTCCGTGGCAGGGCTCTCGCCATGCCCTCGATCAGCGTGAAACCGTGCCCAGTCACCGGCCGACAGCCGGGTGGTCCGATTGCAGATGGCCGAGGATGGCGCTGGAGATCTCTGCCAGCTGGTC
>NZ_WWKH01000884.1:0-5734 GCF_009865595.1 Streptomyces sp. SID1328
CAGCTCTCCGGCGGCCAGCAGCAGCGCGTGGCCATCGCCCGCGCCCTCGCCATGGACCCCAAGGCGCTGCTCTTCGACGAGCCCACCTCCGCGCTCGACCCCGAGATGATCAACGAGGTGCTGGAGGTCATGCAGCAGCTCGCCCGTGAGGGCATGACCATGATCGTCGTCACCCACGAGATGGGCTTCGCCCGCTCCGCCGCCAACCGCGTCGTCTTCATGGCCGACGGCCGGATCGTGGAGGACCGCAGCCCCGAGGAGTTCTTCACCGCCCCGCGCAGCGAGCGGGCCAAGGACTTCCTCTCCAAGATCCTCAAGCACTGACCGGGGGAGTGCGACCCATGTCCCGTCACACCCGCGCGCCCCGCGCCATCGCCCTGTTCCTCGCCCCCCTCGTCCTGCTCGCCGCAGCGTGCGGCAAGGACGGCAGCCCGCCCGCCAAGGGCCCTGCCCCCGACCAGCTGCCGCACTACGCGGTGGACCGGAACTTCAGCCTGCCCGGCTCCCCGACCTGGACCCGCGCCAAGAAGCGCGGCCACTTCGTCGTCGGTGCCAAGGAGGACCAGCCCTACCTCGGCGAGAAGGACCCGGCGACCGGCCGGTACTCCGGCTTCGACATCGAGATCGCCAAGATGCTCTCCGCCTCCCTCGGCTTCCCCGGCGACAGCGTCCGCTTCCGCACCATCGCCTCCGCCAACCGCGAGACGGCCCTGCAGAACGGCCAGATCGACTACTACGTCGGCACCTACACCATCAACGCCAACCGCAGGAAGCTGGTGGGCTTCGCGGGGCCCTACTACATGGCCGGCCAGTCCCTGCTGGTCCGCAAGGACACCGACGACATCCATGGGCCGGAGGACCTCGCCGGCAAGCGGGTCTGCTCGGCGGCCGGCTCGACCCCGTACCGGCGCATCAAGGACGACTACCCGAAGGCCGTCCTGGTCGCCTACGACACCTACTCGGTCTGCGTGGACAACCTGCTCACCTACCAGGTGGACGCGGTCACCACCGACGACGCCATCCTGATCGGCTACGCGGCCAAGGCCCCCGACGAACTCAAGGTCGTCGGCAAGCCGTTCTCGAAGGAGCCGTACGGCATCGGCGTCCCGCGGGCCGACGACGCCCTGCGCTTCGCCCTGGACAACGCCCTCGCCGCCCGAGAGAAGAACGGCGACTGGAAGAGGGCGTACGACGCCACGCTCGGCCTGTCCGGCGTGCCCGCGCCGAAGCCGCCGCCCATCGACCGCTACCCGGCGAGCTGACCGAGGACGCCATGAACGTACTGACAGACAACTTCGCCATCTACGCCGAGGGATTCCTCGGCACGGTCGAACTGACCGTCTACGCCTCGCTGCTGGCCCTCGCGCTCGGCTTCCTGATGGCGTCCTTCCGGGTCGCGCCGGTGGCCTCGCTGCGGGTCTTCGGCACGGTGTGGGTGACCGTGCTGCGCAACACGCCGCTCACCCTGCTGTTCTTCGCGGTGCTGCTCGGGCTGCCCCGGTTCGGACTGGTGCTGCCCTTCCAGGCGTTCGCGGTCCTCGCGCTGGGCTGCTACACCTCCGCCTTCATCTGCGAGGCGCTGCGTTCCGGCATCAACACCGTGCCCAAGGGCCAGGGGGAGGCGGCCCGCAGCCTCGGGATGAGCTTCGCGCAGACGCTCGGCGTGATCGTGCTCCCGCAGGCGTTCCGCTCGGTGATCCCGCCCGTCGGCTCCACCCTGATCGCGCTGGCCAAGAACTCCGCCATCGCCGGCGCCTTCAGCGTCACCGAACTGCTCGGCACCTACAGGACGTTGAGCGAGCTGGGCTACAACATCATCTGGACCTTCGTCTGGATCGCGGTCGGCTACCTGATCATCACGCTCGCCATCAGCGCCGTGTTCAACCTGCTGGAGCGCAAGTGGGGAGTGGCCCGATGACGACCGGGACCACCGCGCTCTACGACGTCCCTGGCCCCGCCACCCGGCGGCGGCACGCGCTGTACGCGATGCTGTCCACCGCCGTGCTGCTGGGCCTGGTCGCCTGGGTGCTCTATCTGCTGTTCTCCACGGGCCAGTTCACCGCCATCAAGTGGAGGCCCTTCGAGTACAAGGGCATCCAGGAACTGCTGCTGCGCGGCCTCGGCAACACCCTCAAGGCGTTCGCCGTGGCCGCCGTGCTCTCCCTCGCCCTCGGCGGGGTGCTCGCCGCCGGACGCCTCTCCGACCACGCCCCGGTGCGCTGGCTGGCCACGCTCGCGGTGGAGTTCTTCCGCGCGATGCCCGTGCTGGTGATGATCTTCTTCATCTTCGTGGCGCTCAAGGTGCAGCCGCTGCCCGCCCTCGTCGCCGGACTGACCCTCTACAACGGCTCGGTGCTCGCCGAGGTCTTCCGCTCCGGTGTCAACGCCGTCGAACGCGGCCAGCGTGAGGCCGCGTTCGCTCTCGGCATGAGAAAAACCCAGGTCATGTCCTTTGTGCTCGTACCGCAGGCGGTACGCGCCATGTTGCCAGCGATCATCAGCCAGTTGGTGGTCGCGCTGAAGGACACGTCGCTGGGCTTCCTCATCACCTACGAGGAGTTCCTCCACGCCGGGAAGCTCATCGCCTCGAACCTCGACTACGATTTGCCGTTCATCCCCGTGGTGATGGTGATCTCGCCGATCTACATCGGGATGTGCATGCTGCTCTCGTGGTTCGCCGTCTGGGTGTCCCGCCGGGAGCAGCGCAGTCCCAAGACCGAGGCCGTGGCTGTCGCCGCGCCCGGCCCTGGGGCGCCGCTGCCGGGTGGGGAGCCACCCACGGCTCTGAAGCCGTGACGAAGGCGGCGGTCCACACGGGCCATGCTCGTCCGGCGGCGGCCGGAGATCACTGCTCGCGCAGGGGGACCGACACGTACGACGGGTCGCCCTCCGGCGAGGAGAAGGTCAGCCGCGCGCCGGACGGGTTGTGCTCGATGTAGAGCGGATCGACCGTGTCGGCCACCAGGGCCAGCCGGTGCCCGGCCGGGACGTCGTAGGCCGTGGAGAACAGGTCGAGGTCCACCCCGAACGGCTGCCCCGGCGTACGGCCGTGCCAGGTCAGGGGCGCGTGGGTGACCAGCTTGCCGATGCCGAGCGGGCCCACGTCGTACAGGTAGGCCACGAAGGTGCCGCTCTCGGCGGTCGGGGTGAGCGTGGTGTGCAGCCTGGCGGTCCCGCGCACTCGCTGGGGCGCGGCGTACCGCTCCGACTGCCAGACGGCCGCCCAGCGGCGCGGGAGCAGCGGGACGGAGGCCATCGGGGGCAGCTTGGTGACCTGGTCCATGAGGCCGGAGAGCAGGACGATCCCGCCGTCCGCGCCGGAGTCGACGTTGGTGTGGATGGTGGTGCTGCCCGTCAGCGCGATCTTGCGGTCGGTGGCGGCGACCGACTTCCAGTCCGGGTAGCCCTCGTAGCCGCCGCCGGTGCGGGACTCCAGCTGGACGGGCTGCTCCCGGTCGACGCCGTTGTCCACGCCCCGGAGGTAGTGGTCGAACCAGCGGCCGGTGTCCTTCCACACGTCGTTGGGCAGCCCGAACAGCCCGGTCAGCTCCGGGGTGGCGTGGTCGCCGGGGCGCAACTGGAGCCGCTTGGGGCCGGTCAGCTTCTCGTAGAAGCTCGCGTACTGGTTGGCCGGGAAGACCGAGTCGCTCCAGGCGTTGGCGAGCATGACGGCGGGCTTGCTCGCGTTGAGCCGGTCCAGGTACGTCACGGCGGAGCGGCGCTCGCCCCAGTCGATGAGGTTCTGCTCCTGGGAGAGGTCGGAGGCGTAGAAGCGGTCGAAGACCTGCCGCAGCTCCGGGCCCCGCCGGCCGGTGATCCCGCCCGCGCCGTCCAGCAGGGCGACCGCCTGGACGTGCTGGGTGCGGCCGGAGTAGATCGAGCTGATCAGGTCGGCCCAGCCGCTGAGCGCGGCCACAGCCCTGATCCGCTGGTCGTGGGCGGCGGCGAGCAGGCTGATGCCCGCGCCGTAGGAGACGCCCGCCATGCCGATGCGGGCGGAGTCGGCGGGGGTGTTGGCCAGCGCCCAGTCGATCACCTTGGAGGCGTCGGCCAGGTCGGGCGCCCCGGCCACCTCGATCTCGCCGCCGGACTGCCAGAAGCCGCGCACGTTGTAGGAGAGCACCACATAGCCGGAGTCGGCGAGTTTCCGTGCCTGGGCGAGGTACTCGGCCTGCGGGAAGCCCCAGCTGGTGGGCAGTACGAGCAGCGGATGGCTGCCGGAGCCCGCCGGGGTGACGACGTTCGCCTTCAGTACGGTGCCCCCGTCACCGGGAATGTCGACGAACCGTACGGTGGGGGCCGCCTGGGCCGCGGGCGCCAGCCCGACGACCGCGCCGGCGACCAGCGCCGCCGAGACGGTGCCGACGGCGCAGGTGCGCAAGGGGTTACGAGCGGATGCCATGGTCACTCCTGACGCGTGCCAGTGCGAAAGTGACCCGACAGTAGTTGGTGGTTCTTACCTCAAGTAACCCGTCGGTAAGTTACGTACGGGTAACAATAATTGAGGGCGGTTGCGCCCTACGAGGCGGGCGTCGTCTGGGCCGGCGTCTCCTCGGTCTCCGGGAAGGGGGCCTGCGCCGCCCGCGTGACATCGGCGACCACCTCGACCAGATCGGGGCCGTACGCCTGGGAGTTGACCACCTTCAGCAGCAGCACGAACGAGTGGGAGCCGTGCTTGCGGGCCAACCGCTCGTGGTTACGGGCCAGATAGCGCGTCGCCGCCTGATTGGTGATGGCCCGCTGCCCGCAGAACAGGAACACCGGCCGGGTCTGCCGGCCCGCCGCGACCTTGGCCAGCAGCACGTACTCGGTCGTGCCGGGCTCCATCCGGTAGGTCTCCGTACCGATCCGGAACGCGCCCCGGTTCGGCCCCTTCTCCTTCTCGGTGTTCATCCGCACCCCCGGCAGCATGGCCGACATGTGCGCCAGCATGCGCCGGTTGGACGCCGGACCGCCCACGCAGAACTCGGTCCGCTCACCGAAGCCCTGGTGCGAAACGTCCTGCGTCATCAACTGCATGTTCGCGCCACAGTCCTTGATGAGCGCGGACAGCTCCAGCAGCGCGAACACGTCGAACCGGTGCACCGCCGGCTCCGTCGCCCCCGGGTCCCTGTTCACGACGAACAGCGTCTCCGAGTTGTCCGGCAGCCCGAAGAACACCTGCTTCCGCCGCAGCTTCCGCCGCCACAGATAAGTCCGGGCCACCCACCCGATCGCGGCACTGATGCCGGCGGCTATGACGCCCAGGACGATGTTGCGCACGTCGTCGTTCATGCGGCGGGATGGTAGCGGGTCCGGGGAACGACCCTGCGGACCGCTGTGGACGAGCTGCACGACGAGGTGCGGGCGGCCGCAGCGGAGCGGGGCCGGATTCCCGCCGCGCGGCTGCTGCGGCGGCGGGTGCCCGTGCTGGCGCTCGGGGAGGCCCTCGCGTACGTGAGCGGGCTGAGCGGGGGAGGGGCTCCGGAGGAGCCGGTGGAGGTCGTCACGCGCGAATTGGTGGCGCCGGCCGACCCCGTGATGGCCGTGGACACCTTCCGGGTGGGCTGAGCCGGCATGCGGGGTTCCGGGGCGCGAGGCATACTGTCGGGGGCCTTGGGGATCTGGTTACGCTGCGCGGACAGTGTTCTCGGGAGGTTCGGATGGGTCGTCCTGGTACGCGGAAGCCGGCGATGCTGGTGGCCTTGGCCGCCGTCGCCTCGATGGGGGTCGCCGCCCCGCCGGCAGCGGCGGG
>NZ_WWKH01000885.1:0-14547 GCF_009865595.1 Streptomyces sp. SID1328
CGGTCCCGAGATCCACGAGTGCGGCGCCCGGCGACCGAGAGGGCACCCTCGGGTGGAGCCGGCCTGATCCGGAAGGAAGAGACCCTAGGTGAGCCGCTCCACGGTCCGCGGCCCGGTGTCGTAGCTCCGCGCCGCGGTGAACCGTCCCTCCCAGGGCTCGGACAGCTCGGCGGGCAGGAGTTCGGCAGGCCATGAGCCGGGTCCGGACCGCGTCCGGCCGAGGCTGAGGTGGGGCACCCAGTTCTCCGGCTCGAACAGCGGATTACCGGCCCCGGGCAGCAGCTCCCCTACGCGCCGTTGCAGGGCGGCCAGTCCGGCGTCGGCCGCAACACGCCAGGCCAGGACCGAAGTTCGCCCCTCGAAGCGAAGCGTCCCCTCCAGCCGCAGCGGCAGGGGAAGCACCGAGAGCGCCTCGGTGAGCGCAGGCCGCACGTCCCACGGCAGCTCGGACGCGGTGGTCAGTGTGAGGTGAGGCTGATTCGTCGCATGCCGGTGACCAGCCAGACTCGGCATCCCCAGCTCCGCGAGCCGCCCCCAAACCCGCCGCACCCGCGCCTCGGTCGCTTCGTCGGGCAGCAACTCCACTGTGCGCACAGGACCAGCGTAGGGCGCGAGCCGGACAAAACACTCCGGCGGCGTGACGCGTACTGCCGACCGCACGTGCCGCGCGGCGGTGACGACAAGTACTGAAAGGCGGGCATCTTGCCCTCAATTACGAAGCCACCCTGCGACCACCGAGGAATCCCGGCCCGCGCGGTCGCACGGAACCAGCAGGCCATCGCAGGTCGGCCCCCAGACGTGAGCCGACCACTGCCCGGCCAGCAGGGTATTGACAAATCATTCAGCGGATCAGAGTCTGCATGGCAATATGCAGGACGGGTGGGCGAGCACGCGGAGGGCAGACGATGACCGGGGCGGGTCGTACAGACCAGAGGGACGCGCACACCACGGATGGCCCCGGCCGAGCCGACGGCGTGATCGAGCGACATTCCATCGACGTGGTGCCCGACAGTGAACGACACGGTCGCGCGTTCAACCAGTTCACACTCTGGCTCGGTGCGAACCTCCAGATAACCGCCATCGTCACCGGCGCCCTCGCCGTCGTCTTCGGCGGCGACGTCGTCTGGTCGCTCGTGGGGCTGGTCGCCGGCAACCTGCTGGGCGGCGCCGTCATGGCGCTGCACTCCGCGCAGGGCCCGAGACTCGGACTGCCGCAGATGATCCAGTCGCGGGCACAGTTCGGCGTCCGGGGCGCCGCGGTGCCACTGCTCCTGGTCATCCTGATGTACGTCGGCTTCTTCGCGAGCGGCAGCGTGCTCGCCGGGCAGGCCACCGCTCGCCTCACCCATACCAACGACACCACGGGCATCATCGTCTTCGCCCTGCTCACCGCCGTCGTGGCCGCGATCGGCTACCGCGTCATCCACGTCGTGGGCCGAGTCGCGAGCGCCGTCTGCGCCGTCGCCTTCGTCTTCCTGGGCATCCGGCTGCTCGACCGCGTCGACGTGGGCGCGCTCCTCGGCGACGCCCACTTCTCCCTGCCGATGTTCCTGCTGGCCATGTCGCTGTCCGCGTCCTGGCAGCTCGCCTTCGGCCCGTACGTCGCCGACTACTCACGCTACCTGCCGCGCACGACCAGCGCCCGGGCGACGTTCTGGTGGACGCTGTCCGGCTCGGCGCTCGGCTCCCAGTGGTCCATGACGTTCGGCGTGCTGGTGGCGGCGAGCGCCGGGGAACGGTTCCTCGACGACCAGGTCGGTTACGTCGTCTCGCTCGGCGGTGCCGGCGCGGCCGCGTCGCTCCTGTACTTCGTCATCGCCCTGGGCAAGCTCACCATCAACGTCCTCAACACCTACGGCGGCTTCATCTCCATGGTCACGGGGATCAGCGGCTTCCGCGGACAACGGACCCTGTCGCCGCGCGGCCGGGCGGCGTACATTGCCGCGATCATGGTGGCGGGCACTGCGATGGCCCTGCTCGGCAAGGACAGCTTCCTTGTCTCGTTCAAGGACTTCCTGCTGTTCCTGCTGACCTTCTTCACCCCTTGGTCGGCGATCAACCTCGTCGACTACTACCTGATCTCCCGCGAGCGCTACGACATCCCCGCCTTCTTCGACGCCCACGGCCGCTACGGCGCCTGGCGCGCCAACGCCCTGATCGTCTACGCGATCGGGGTCCTGGCCCAACTCCCTTTCCTGGCAACGTCGTTCTACACCGGACCGCTCGTCGCACCGCTCGGCGGCGCGGACGTGTCCTGGATCGTCGGGCTTGCCGTGCCGGCCACGCTGTACTGGCTGCTGGCGAGGTCCGACAGCGCTGCCAAGGTCACCCCTCCGGCGCCGGAGGGCGCAGCTCCGAGCGGGGAGGTCGCCGCAGCCTCGCCGCCCGGTGATCGCTGATCACGTCGCGAAGAACCGGCGGGGCGATGCCGCCGATCAGCGGCTCAGCGAAGGGCGCTCGACGGGTGCGAACCCAGTTCGAGCGCCCTTTCGCGTGCTCGGGAAGAAGCCCAGCTTCTTCGGCCCGCCTTCCGCTGTCTGGCTCTGGTCCCGTACTCCTCCAGGGCCTGGTGGGCTTGGAGTTCATCGAACGGTTCGTCACTCCGCCTGTGCCAGGCGCTGTTGCTTCTGGCGACCAGGGACAGCAAGCGTCATGCCTGGACGGTGGGGCGCACGTTGATCTCGCCGATCTCCACGTCGTCGGGCTGCTCGATCGCGAAGGCCACCGCGCGGGCGACCGCCGCCGGAGGGATGCCCACCGCGTCCATGTTCTTGCGCGTCTGCTCGCGGATGTGCGGGTCCGCCATGGAGTCGGCGAGATCGGTGCGGACGTATCCCGGTGAGATGGCCGTCGTGCGCACCACCCCGTCGGTGGACTCCGTGCGCAGTCCCTCGTGGACGGTGCGCACCGCGTTCTTGGTCGCGGCGTAGACAGCCATCGAGGGGGACACGGTTAGGCCCGCCACGGAGACGATGCTGACCAGGTGGCCCGACCCTTGTTCGCGGAAGACGGGCAGCGCGGCAGCGACGCCGTGGAGCATGCCCCGGAGGTTGACATCGATCATGGCGGACCAGCCTTCGGTGTCGAGGGCGGCCAGCGGGCTGATCGGGGCGATACCGGCGTTGTTCACCAGCACATCCAGACGGCCGTATCGGTCGATGGTGCGGGAGACCAGACGCTGCAGGTCCTCCGCCTTGGTGACGTCGACGACGCACGTGGCAGCACGGCCCCCCTCCTCCTGTATGTCCTGCGCTATGGCGTCGATGCGCTCGCTGCGGCGCGCGGCGAGGACGACCGCGGCGCCACGCCGGGCGAGCAGACGGGCCGTGGCTTCGCCGATGCCGCCACTCGCTCCGGTGATGGCGACGATCTTGTCGTGAAGAGAGAGCACGGCTGCCTCCAAGTAAAGTGGACACGTGTCCGGTGCCTGCTGCACGCTACCGGACACGTGTCCACTTGTCAGGGCGGAACTTCGGGAGAGGCCCATGAACGCGCCAGCACGCCGTCCGGACGCGGAGCGGAACCGGACCCGCATCGTGGAGGCCGCCCGCGCAGCCCTCGCCGAGTCCCACCACGTCCACCTCAACGAGATCGCCAAACGCGCCGAGGTGGGACAGGGAACGCTCTACCGGAACTTTCCCAACCGCGAAGCGCTCCTCGCCGAGGTCTACCGGCGCGACGTCGAAGAACTCGTGACGGCCGCTTTTGCGCTGCTGGCGGAACACGAGCCCGTGGAAGCCTTGCGTCACTGGCTCGACCGGGTGATCGAGTACGCCGAGATCAAGCGCGGCGTCCTGGCAGCGCTCGAGCCGGCGGCGTGGCAGGACCTCGTCGCCCACAGCCAGAACCCCATCGAAGGCGCCCTCGCGCACCTGCTGGACGCCGGGAAAGCGGCCGGCTCCCTCCGCACGGACGTGGACGCCCAGGGGGTCCTCCTGCTCATCGCCTACCTCGGCCGACTGGACCGGGAGAAATGGCAATCCACGGCACGGCCCCTGATGAACGTCATCCTCGACGGCCTTCGCCGCCAGGACGCGGACCGGGGAAGGCAGCGATCACCGAGGACATCGTGAGCAGCACCCCGACATCACCAAATAGCTGAGGGACGGCATGACTCCGCCATCGAGCGGTGTCAGTGCTCATCGACACCTCGCGGCTCGGTGATCGACAAGTGCTGCCCAAACGCGTCGACAGGGGGTCCACTCCCGCCTACGAAGCCACCGGAGTGGCTCCCTGCCTTGGAGACCAACCGTCGGAGGTGGCACGGCGGCTGCGGGTGAGCTTGAAGTCGGCTTACCACTGGCATCAGTTGTGGCGGGTCGGTGGTCGTGAGCTCTGGCTTCCTGTGGCCCGAGCGGATCCCGCTGTCGGCTGTCCCCGCGCTGTCTGGAGAAACTGGCCGCGTACCTCGATAAGGGCCCGGACGCCCACGACTGGGTGGAGGACCACTACCGGCCGACCCGTCCGAGTCGCAGGTCTCGGTGGAGGAACCACGCCGTACCTGCGACGACTGCCCCGCAGACCGTGGGCACGAGCAACCACGGGAGGCCCGTCCACACGGCGGACAGACCCACGACGGCGCAGGTCGCCCCCGTGACGACGAGCAGCCATTTGCCGTACGGGCGCCAGGTGAAGAGTCCGGGGTCGCGCGGCCTGGCCAGATGCATCGCACCGAACATCAGCGCCCACGCTGCCAGCAGCCCCGCGAACGTGCCGACGGCGACTATCATCTGGGGCTCGTCGCGAGGCGCGTCGCTGGAATTCTGCCGGACGTCCCTCTCGGCAACCACCACGACGACGCCGCGCCACACGGTACCGGTGACCCGGTCTCCCCGCTGAAGCCCGCTCAGCACCGGCTCCGTGTCGCCTAACGGCACGACCATCCTCGGGAAGGGCTCCGGGCCGAGCAGGGTCGCCGTTGTCCTCTTGGTGCCGAGCGAGGTGTCTTCAACGGTGAAGGTGACCTCCCGCAGACAGTCCTCCGTCCTCGGTGTCACGGTGCGGGCGGGGCACGCCTCGGCCGCCTTGTACTCCCGGTACTGGGCGCGATCGCTGGGCAGCCAGCTGGTGAAGACGGAATGGCAGGTCAGTACGGCGGCCACGGACACAACGATCAGTCCCGCACCCGCCAGTAGGTTCCGGCCGGCCCTCGGCTGCTGCAGCGGCTGTCCGTCCGCCTCCCATGCGGTGCCGCTTCTCATCGTGGTCATCGCTCGTCTCCCGCCGTCCCCCTCCGAAAGGCCACCAGTCTTCTCCGGCCGCGATCAAGCAGGCAAGGAGACCGACCGGCAGTCGGAGGTCACTGGTCCTTGCCGTATCCGGGCAACGTGATCCTTGGACACTCTTGGGCTGGGCACAGGTCAAACGCAGCCTGGCCACCCTCGCCGTCGTCGCCCTGGACCGGCTCAAGGCCCTCGTGCGCAACCGACTCGAGCGGCTTCAGTACCGGCCCGACACCCTCGACGGCTTCATGGCCGGCCCCGGCCTGACCCTCGACACTCCAGCCTCCCCCCGACAAGCCGAAGTCAGTAACGGGACGGCTTCCTACCCATCACCCTCGTAACGGCCCTCGTCGAAGACGAACAGTGGCTTGGTGCCGTGTGCGGGTGCTTCGGCGAGCGCTACGGCTTCTGCGAAGGCTTCGAGCGGGAACGGCCGACCCAGGGGAATGCTCAGCACCCCATCGACGACGAGGTTTCGCACCCGGGCCAGCGCGTGCAGCGTGTCCTCCGAGGAGACGGTGCCAAACCAGCGGTTCAGCCAGAACCCACGGACTGTTTTGGTCTCGTAGATGACCGAGCGCGCCTGGAGCGGGATCGTCAGCGCCGCCGGGTCGGTCTGCCGGTGGGTGGAGAGCGCGCCGTAGACCACCAGCTCTCCTCCCGGAGCCAGTGCCTGCGACACTTCGGCGCCGACGGGGCCCGCGACGCAGTCGATGGCCTTCCGCACGCCGGCCGGTCCCGTGATCTCAGCGACGCGCTGCCTCAGGTCCTCGTCCTCCGTGCAGATGACCTCGTCTCCACCGAGCGCTTTGATCTCCTCGACAGCAGCACGTCGGCGCACCACATTGATCGTGCGAATCCCCAGATGCCGCGACAGCTGGATCACGAGCCGGCCCACGGTGGAGCCCGCGGCGGTCTGCAACAGCCATGCGCCCGGCTGCATGTCGAGTTCGTGCGTTACGAGGAGCAGCGCGGTCAATGGAATTGACGGCGAGTTGGCAGGCGCTGGAGTCGCTCAGCTGGTCGGGGACCGGCAGCAGCCTGTGTCTGTCGGCGACCAGGTATTCCTGCCAGGTGCCTGCCACTGGGGGCCCGGGTACGGCTGGGATAGCGGCGACCACCACGCGCTCACCGTTCCTCAGCCCGTCGGTTTGCGGGCCCAGGTCTGCGATACGGCCCACGCACTCCATGTTGCCCCCGACAGCGGGAAACTCCGGCGAGAAGCCGTAGCGGCCGCGCAGCACGTGCAGATCACTCGCGTGAACCGGGGTCGCCTTCACACGGATCAACGCCTGACCGGCGCCCGGCGTGGGAACGGGCCGGGATTCCAGCCGCAGGACATCGGTGGGCTCGCCGGCCGCTACGGCTACGAGCGCGCGCATGGACTGAGGCATGAGTGGCCCTTCGTCTCTCGGTCCGCGAGGAAGCCCGGCGACGTTCGAGGCAGAACGTTGCCGGGGTCGGCGCCCTGGCCGGTGCCGAGGCTCTGATCCGCATTTGACCCTTGACCGGCCCACCCGAGGTGATCACGCAAGTGCTCCGGGCTCACAGGTCTGCCGAGCCACGCATCCCGGACCCGCTCGCCGCAGTACGAGTCCGGACGGGAACCCGTCACTTCACGCTACGCCCGACTTCGGGAACGTTCTCGGCGGTGGACGCGGTCGGGGGGCAGCAGGACAGTGTCGGCGCGGCCACCGCGCACAGCCCCTGCGCGATGAAGGGCGGAGCGAGGTGGGCTGCGTCGCCCCGACGGTGCCGACCGGCAGAGGGGCGCCCATGACGAGGCCGAGTTCCACCTCGTAGTCGAGGAAGTGAACATGCGCTGGTCGGACGATCGTGTCATGGGGGCGGCTGACCGAGCCGGACGCCTTGCGGAAGAAGGTCGGCGGGATGTCACCGGTGAAGCCCGAATCGCGGGCGTGACTGCGGTAGTTGACCATATGGGCGACCACCCGGCACGGGGTGGTGACCGGAGGCAGCGCCACGAGGTCGGCGACCGGCGGCCCGCTGCCGGCGGAGGCGGCGGCCTCGCGGACCGTGTCCCGGTCCGCGAGCACCTCGGCGGTGGTGACCGCCTTGGTGGCCACGCAGGCGCAGGGGGGCATCGGGCACCAGGACAGAGCCCCTTCGTGGGAACGGGTTCCCTGCCATGCCCGCGGCGGCCTTCACCATGCCGGTCGCTACTAGCCGGCACCTCGCTCGAGATGCCGTCTAGTGCAAGCGGTAATAGGCTGCTTAAGCGTAGGCCGCAGTGAATGTCACGCCCTGTGCCGCTCTCGCACAGGCTTCCCGGGCCTCCCGGTCATAGGACCGGTCAAGCGAATGACGTGCGGGCACCGGTGAGAGAACGGAACCGGTAAGAGAGTTCCTTCACTCTTGCTGCGGTGACACCTGAAGAGGCCGCTGCGCCCCGCTCGGCGGGACCGGCCACGACCATCCACCTCGCGTCTCCTCTTACGGAACCGCGAAAGGCGATGGGGACGGAAGGTATGCCCATGCGATCACAGCCCGCTCGGTGCCTTGTCGCGTGGCCCGCTTCGGTCCTGCTGCTGACCGGTGCCGTGGCCGTCGGCAGCGCCTTCGCCAGGGAACACGCCGGCGCGCGACGACGTGCGTTCCATCGCGGGGCCGGGCCGCACGTCGCGGACGTCTGATCGGGTGAGAAGCGCCCCTGCCCTCGCATGACGCCAGACCAGTGGCGCCCCGCGGAGTGAAGGAGTCAGCCATGCGGATCGTCGTGGACCTGAATCGGTGCCAGGGATACGCACAGTGCGTGTATCTGGCGCACGAGGTCTTCAGGTTGAACGGCCAGGAGGCGCTCACATACGAGCCCAACCCCGATGACGAGCGGCGCCTGCACGTCGAGCGGGCGGCTGCGGCGTGCCCGGTGCAGGCGATCGTCATCGACCGCTTGGACGGGGCGGAGCGGGGCGAGGCGTCATGACCTTGCGAGCAACGGTCGCGGAACTGGTGCGTGAGTTCAGGGCCAGGGGCCGGATCGTCATCGTGGGTGCCTCCCTGGCCGGGCTGCGGGCGGCGGAAACCCTGCGTGAGGAGGGGTTCACGGGATCTCTGACCATCATCGGGGACGAGCCGTACGAGCCCTACGACCGTCCCCCGCTGTCCAAGCAGGTGCTCAAGGGCTGGGTGCCGGCCGATCACACCAAGTTGCCCCGTATGCGGGAAGTGGATGCGGACTGGCGGCTCGGGGTGGCCGCCACCGGTTTGGACCGGGTCACCAAGCAGGTGCGCCTGGCCGACGGGGAACAGGTGCCCTACGACCGGTTGCTCATCGCCACGGGCACCCGCGCGCGGCAGTGGCCCAATCCGGCCGAAGCGTCCCTGCACGGGGTGCACACGATCCGCTCGCGTGATGACGCGGAGCAGTTGCAGAAGGCGCTGGCCGAGCCGCCGTCGCGGGTGGTGGTCATCGGCGCCGGATTCATCGGCTCGGAAGTGGCCTCCGTCTGCCGGGAACTGGACATCCCGGTGACCGTCGTCGAGCGGGGTTCGGCGCCGCTGGTCGGCGCGCTCGGCGGGGTGATCGGGGAGATCGCCGCGCGGATGCACCGCGATCACGGCGTGGACCTGCGCTGCGGGCTGGGCGTGTCGTCACTGGAGGGCGACTCGAGCGGACATGTGCGGCGGGCGCATCTGTCCGACGGCACCACCGTCGACGCCGACGTGGTGGTGGCCTCCCTCGGGTCGATCCGCAACGTGGAATGGCTGGAGGGCTCGGGGCTGGCGGCCGGTTTCTGGGGCGTCGGGTGCGATGCCGGTGGCCGGGCCTTCGACATCAACGGTGTGGTCACCGACAGCGTCTACGTGGCGGGTGACGTGGCGCGTGCGCCGCATGTGCTGTACGAGTACCAGTTCCTGGCGATGGAGCACTGGGACAACGCCGTTTTCGGCGCCGAGGTCGCGGCGCACAACATGGTGAACCTGGAGCCCCACTACCGCCCGCATCTGCTGCTGCCCGGCTTCTGGTCCGGTCAGTTCGGCGTGAACATCAAGTCCGTCGGCGTACCGCCTTTCGGCGACGAGATCGTCTTCACCCAGGGGTCGGTCGAGGAGCGCCACTTCGCCGCCGCCTACGGTCGCCGGGGCCGCATCGTCGCCGCTGTCGCCTTCGACCACGGCAAGTGGCTGGAGTACTACGGGAAGCTGATCCAGCAATCCGGTCCGTTCCCGCCCCCGCCCCCGGGCTGGGACCAGCCGGCCGTCATGAAGCCGATGCCGGCCGAATTCCCGGATCCACGGGTCCCGACGGCCGTTCCCGACGTCGTCCTGACCGGCCATGACCCGAGCGAACGGACGGCGGAGTTCCGGCCGCGCCGTCACTGACGCGCTCGTCCGGGCGGCGGCCCCGCAGGTACGGCATCGACAGGGAGCCGTGGGCGTACAGCATCGACAGGAAGAAGGAGGGGAGCCTCGTGGCCGAGGAAAGCCCCTGGCAGCAGGCCCTTCGCTATGCCAACCGCGCCAACCCGTATCCGTTCTACGAGGAACTGCGCAAGCAACCGGTGGCGCGGCAGCAGGACGGCACCTATGTCGTCAGTACCTACCGGGAGATCGTCACGCTGCTGCACGACCCACGGGTGAGTTCGGATCCACGGAAGTGCCCTGTCCCGGCTGGGGCCCGGGCGGGGGGCCCGGAGGAACCGGCGGCCGAGCCGATCAGGGAAGCGCTGACCGAACCGAACATCATCACCTGCGATCCGCCCGAGCACGACCGGGACCGCCGGATGATGATGCCGCACTTCGCCGGCCCGCCCCACGCTCCTCACCTGATTTCCGACCTGGAGCCCGACATCCGGCGCATCGTCGGCGGCCTCCTGGACGCGATGAAGGGCAGGACCCGCATCGACGCCGTCGACGACTTCGCCTACCCCCTGCCGGTGACGGTGATCTGCAAGGTCCTCGGCGTGCCCCTGGAGGACGAGCCGCGCTTCCACCACTGGATCGAAACGGCCCTGGACGCCCTGGACTTCGGTCCGGAGGCCGCCTCCGAGGAGGTCCAGAGCCGGCAGGCCGGGGCGCGTGAGGCCGTGCGGGAGTTCGGGCAGTTCGCCGGTGAGCTGCTCGACCGGTACGCCCGGCAGCCCGGCCCGGGCATGCTCTCGGCGCTGGTGAACGAGGACGGCCAGGAGGGACGGATGTCCAAGGGCGTGCTCGTGAGCAACGCCCTGCTCCTGATCTTCGCGGGACACGAGACCACGGTCAACCTCATCGCCCACAGCGTGCTCACCCTGCTGCGTCACCCCGACGCGCTGGAGACGCTGCGCCGCCGGCCCGACCTGATCGTGCCCGGGGTGGAGGAACTGCTGCGATACGAGTCGTCGGTGCAGTTCTGGCACACCCGCTCCGCCCTGGAGGACATCGACATCGCCGGCACCACCATCCCGAAGGGGGCACCGATCTTCCTGGTGTACGGCTCGGCGAACCGCGATCCGGAACGGTTCACCGACCCCGACGAACTCGACCTCGAACGTCCCGACAACCAGCACCTCGGGTTCAGTCAGGGCATCCACTTCTGCTTCGGCGCTCCGCTCGCGCGGCTCGAGGTCCAGATCGCGGTCGGCGAGTTCCTCCGCCGGGTGGAGAACCCCCGGCTGGTCGAGGACCCGCCGCCGTACCGGCACAACCAGATCTTCCGCGGCCCGCGCCACGTCCTCGTCGACATCGACGGCGTCCGCGACTGACCGCGTGGGCGAAGGATCGCCATGCGCGCTCTTCAACTCGTCGCCTGGCGGCTGCCTCCCGAGCTGCGCGAGGTAGCGGTGCCCGAGCCGGGGCCGGGGGAGGTCCTCGTGAAGGTCGCCGGTGCCGGTGCCTGCCACTCCGACCTGCACCTCATGCAGGCACCCGAACCGCTGCCCGGCTTCACGAAACTGCCCCTCACCCTGGGCCACGAGAACGCGGGATGGGTGGAAGGGCTAGGACCGGGCGTCACCGGGTTCGAGCCCGGGACCCCGGTGATCGTCTACGGCTGCTGGGGCTGCGGCAGCTGCGCCAACTGCCGTCAGGGCCAGGAGAATTACTGCCAGCAGCGCGCCGGCCGGCCAGGGCCCGGGCCTCGGCGGCGGCCACGACGGCGGCATGGCCGAGTACCTGCTGGTCCCGGCGGCGCGCTACCTGATTCCGCTGGGTGTCCTCGATCCCCGCCGGGCCGCCCCGCTCACCGACGCGGGGCTGACCAGCTATCACGCTGTGAAGCGCTCGCTGCACCTGCTGGGGCCGGGCTCGACCGCGGTCGTGATCGGGGCCGGCGGCCTGGGCCAGACAGGACGGGTGGGGGAGAGGATGCGACGCTGGAGTGAGGGGCCCGCGAGTGGAGGTCCGAGTACGTCTCCTCCGGTCCGGGGCCCTCTCCTTCGGCCTGGCGACCATGTCCCGGTGCGGCTCCATGGACGCGACGCAGAACGGTGCGGTCAGTCTGTGAGGCCGTCGGCCGGGGCATCACTCACCGAGCGTCGCCAGGCGACCCAATCGCGTGGATCCGGCCCGCCGGGCCCAGGACCGCGCGACCACCCCGGAAGGCAGGTGCGTCCCATGCGCACGTCGACCCGTATCGCCGGTGCCCTCACCGGCTTGACCCTCATCCTCAGTGGTGCGGTTCTCGCCGCTCCCGCGGTCCGGGCGGACATCCCCGCCTGCACCCGGATGGCCGAACTGGCCGGTGCCACCGCTTCCGACTCCGTCACAGCGGCCTGCGGCCGTGGCGTGGTCGGGGACCTGCAGGGTTGTGTGACCGGGCTGACGGGGGCCGGAGTGGCGGGCGGCGCCGCGACCGGTGCCTGCCGGGCGGCGGCCCACGAACCGCGTTAGAGGACCCGCTGAGCCTCCGCAGATCCATCGATACAGGTGTCAACGGCATCCACGCGCAGCGACGGAGAAGGGACACGGGCCGGAGAACTCTTGATTGCAAGGCGGCCGAATTCCGCCCCAACCGCTGCCGCCGCGTCGTTGAGCTCGAACCCCGCCGCCGTCAGCCGCTGCGTCCAGGTCGCGGTGGCGATGCTTGGGCGGCTGTCCACCCGCCAGCCCTTAGCGCTTCCGCACCGAGGGCCCGCAGCCCCTCAGTGGACCGCCGATGCGCTCTAGGCGCCTATCTCGTCTCCTCAATGATCCTGCTTACGCAGGTCTGACACGTGCGGACCGGAGTCGACAGGAAGGCGCTGCACATGCCAGCACGGAGATCACTGACGGGACAGCCCTTAGCGGGGTCTTGGCCCGGAATTGTCCCGCAACTGCTGGTCGCAGCCTAGATATGGGGGGAGACGTCGGGAGTAAGGCTCCTTTCGACAGCTTAGGTGGGCGGTGAGAGGGGCGCCTGCTGGGCATCCGCCCTGGCCAGGCGCCCCTTTTCGGTGTCTAGAAGAAGCCCAGCTTCTTCGGCGAGTACGAGACCAGGAGGTTCTTCGTCTGCTGGTAGTGCTCCAGCATCATCTTGTGGTTCTCCCGGCCGATCCCGGACTGCTTGTAGCCGCCGAACGCCGCGTGGGCCGGGTAGGCGTGGTAGCAGTTGGTCCAGACGCGGCCGGCCTGGATCGTGCGGCCGGCGCGGTAGGCGGTGTTGATGTCGCGGGTCCAGACGCCCGCGCCGAGGCCGTACAGCGTGTCGTTGGCCAGCTTCATCGCGTCGTCGAAGTCGTCGAACGACGTCACCGAGACGACCGGGCCGAAGATCTCCTCCTGGAAGATCCGCATACGGTTGTCGCCCTCGAAGATGGTGGGCTGGACGTAGTACCCGCCCTTCAGCTCGCCGTCGTACTCGACGCGTTCGCCGCCGGTGAGCACCTTGGCGCCCTCCTGACGGCCGATGTCCAGGTAGGAGAGGATCTTCTCCAACTGGTCGTTGGACGCCTGGGCGCCGATCATCGTCTCGGTGTCGAGCGGGTGCCCCGGCTTGATCTGCTGGGTGCGGGCCACGGCCGCACCCAGGAAGTCGGTGTAGTGGCCGCTCTGGACGAGCGCTCGGGACGGACAGGTGCACACTTCGCCCTGGTTGAGCGCGAACATGGTGAAGCCCTCGAGCGCCTTGTCCCGGAAGTCGTCGTCGTGCGCCCACACATCGTCGAAGAAGATGTTGGGCGACTTGCCACCCAGCTCCAGGGTCACCGGCTTGATGTTCTCCGAGGCGTACTGCATGATCAGCCGCCCGGTCGTGGTCTCCCCGGTGAACGCCACCTTCGCCACCCGGGCACTGGAGGCCAGCGGCTTGCCCGCCTCCGCACCGAAACCGTTGACGATGTTGACCACGCCCGGCGGCAGCAGGTCGGCGATCAGGCTCATCCAGTAGTGGATGGACGCCGGGGTCTGCTCGGCGGGCTTGAGGACGACCGCGTTGCCCGCCGCGAGCGCGGGCGCCAGCTTCCAGGCCGCCATCAGGATCGGGAAGTTCCACGGGATGATCTGCGCGACGACCCCGAGCGGCTCATGGAAGTGGTACGCCACGGTGTCGTCGTCGATCTCGCCCAGCGACCCCTCCTGCGCGCGGATCGCCCCCGCGAAATAGCGGAAGTGGTCGATGGCCAGCGGGATGTCGGCGGCCAGCGTCTCGCGGACCGGCTTGCCGTTCTCCCAGGTCTCGGCCACCGCCAGCGACTCGAGGTTCGCCTCCATACGGTCGGCGATCTTCAGCAGGATGTCCGAGCGCTCTGTCACCGACGTACGGCCCCAGCCGGGCGCGGCCGCGTGCGCCGCGTCGAGTGCCCGCTCGACGTCCTCCGCGGTACCGCGCGCGATCTCGGTGAACGGCTGCCCGTTGACCGGCGACGGGTTCTCGAAGTACTGCCCACGCGCCGGCGGCACGTACTCGCCGCCGATGAAGTGGTCGTAGCGCGGCTGGTAGGAGACGATCGAGCCCTCGGAGCCGGGCGTCGCGTAACGGGTCATGCTGGTGTGCCTCCCGGTGCAGCGCTGCCCGCCTTTGGGCAGCTCCCGTCGTGCAGGCTAGACGGGCGGACGTTGCGAATATGTTGCACCGCTGGTCACCCAGGGTGTCTGACGCACATGAGGGCGTCGGCTCGGTACCCCCGGTACGGCCAGCTCGGCCTCCAGCGCCGCGATCCGCGCCCGCACCGGAGCGGTCGGCCGCACTGCCGCCAAGGCCCGCCAGACCATTAGGTCGTGCTCGCCCCACGGCGCGTGAGCCCAGTCCGCCAGCAGATCCGGGTCGCCCCGGGTGATCAGCGCCGTTCGCAGAGCCGCGGCGAGTCGGCGTCGCCACCCCACTACCGCCGGCGCCTGGGAGTTCGGCAGCAGCGGGCCGCGGTACGCCCGTAGGGCGGCCGTGAGCGCACCCGTCTCCAACTGCCGTTCG
>NZ_WWKH01000886.1:0-6141 GCF_009865595.1 Streptomyces sp. SID1328
TGAGCGTCTGGTCGAGCAGCTCGCCTCCCGCGCCCTCACCAGTGGCAAGCGCAAGGTCCATCTCCAGCGCGATGAGGACGGGCGGATCGTCGGGGCCGGCGGCGAGAGCGACGGCGAGGACCAGGAGCAGGGCGACACCGATGCCGCCGCCGAATCCGCCCTGCTGCACTTCTCCAGCCCCCGCGACGCGGGGACGATCGCGGCGTTCCTGCGTACCCGGGTCTACCGGCCCGAATCCCTCGTGTGGCTGGAGGGCTACCAGGCCCTGCTGCGCTGGCGGAAGGAGAAGCAGATCACCGGCCTCTACGCCGTGCCCTACGACGTAGAGGTCGAGGTCGGGGCGACCAAGGCGTTCCCGCTTGGGCGATGGGTCCACCAGCAGCGCAAGGCGCTACGGGCCGGAGAGCTGGAAGAGCGACGCAAAACGCTGCTGGACGCGCCGGAGGCCGGGATGCTCTGGGAGCCCGGTGAGGAGGCGTGGGAGGCCAAGCTCGCCCAGCTCCGGGCCTACCGGCGGGCCACCGGGCACCTCGCACCCCGCCAGGACGCCGTATGGGGAGAGGCCGAGGCGGTGGTGCCCATCGGGCAGCACATGGCCAACCTCCGGCGCAAAGGCGCGAAGAACGGCCTGGGCAAAGACTCGGAGCGGGCCGCCCTGCGCGCGGCGCAGCTCACCGAGATCGACCCCGACTGGAACTGCCCGTGGCCGCTGGACTGGCAACGCCACTACCGCATCCTCGCCGACCTCGCCGCCGACGAACCCCACGGCCGACTCCCCGACATCCAGCCCGGCGTGCTCTTCGAGGGCGATGATCTAGGCAAGTGGCTCGCGCGGCAGCGGGAAGCGAGCACCTGGAAGCTGCTGTCGAACGAGCAGCAGGAACGGCTGACCGTGCTGGGCGTCAAGCCGCTCCAGGCGCCCTCTCCCGCCCCGGCCGCCAAGGGCACGACGAAGGGCCCGAGCAAGGCGCAGCAGGCCTTCCAGCGGGGCCTGACAGCCCTCACGCAGTACATCGCTCGAGAGGGCCATCACCGCGTCCCAAGGAGCCACACAGAGCAGATCACGGTAGAGGGCGAGGTTACGCCGGTCCGGCTGGGGGTGTTCATGAGCAATACCAAACAGCGGCGGGACAAGCTGGGTGACCCGCAGCGCGCCGCGCTCCGCGAGCTGGGCATCGAATGGGTGTGACATCGCCGCCATCCGGCCGTTGAGCCCGACAGCGCGAGGACATCGGAACAGCAGCGGCCAGGGACCGATCGCCGCTTTACTTGATCCGCTGGGCATCCGTTGCAAAAGCGCCCGCCCGGGACGGCGAACAGGAGACCGTGGTGGAGTGACCCATCACCCCGGCCTACTGCGAACCGCTCCCCTGGTGAGGGAGACGACTTCGTCGCTGATCTGCCGCATCGCGAGCCGCTACGGGATGGAAGCGAAGGTGTTGCGGGCGTGCTGGAAGTGGCGCAACTACCCGCCCGGGCACGAGGGCGGCGGTGCGCGGGCTGACGCCGAGGTGCTGCTGAACGCGGCCGGGCGGCAACTTTTGGTTGACATGTGCGGCGTGGAGGAAGCCGTGCTGGCGCGAGCGTTGCCGTCCTGGGCGGAAGAGGATGCCAAGCTGCGTGCTGAGGCTGGTGATCCGGTGGGGCTGTGGCGTATCGCCGGCGCAGTGGTCGGTCCGGTGGGGTTCGGTTGCCGGCTATGCACGGCCCGGCGTACGGGGGCGGCCGTGCGGGTGGTGCGGTATGCGCCGCGGTGGGAGCGGGTGTGTGTGCGGCATGGGCGGTGGCTGCTGGACGCGGACGCCAACCAGCCGCTGGAGCACCTCGATCTGCGTGGTCTGCCGGAGGTGGTGGCGGCGCAGCGGCGGTGGGCCTCGGTGGCGCGGCGGGCGGTACGGGCCGGCGCGGAGCCGGAGAGGGTGTTCGCGCTGGCGCGGGCGGTGGTGGCCCGGTGGTGGGAGCAGGCCTTTGGCTGGGAGCAGGAGACCATCTGGCCGTGGCGCCTGCACCGGGTCGCGGGCGGGGATGCGGGTGGTGATCTGGAGCGGTGGCGGATCGTGGGGCGGGACGCGGTCGTCTTCCCCGAGGTGGTGGCGGTGGCCGAGGCTCTGTTGGACCCGGCCATGGCCGAGCTGGTGTGGGCCGACAGCGGTGCCGGGCGGCCGCGGGCGCTGCCCGCCGACGGGTTGTTCTGCCGCAGGCTCGGTGAGCGGCTGGGGCGGGGATGGCTGGGGCCGCTGGCCGCGGCGGACCACGGCGGGCCGCTCATCGCGTGGATGGGCAGTGTCATCCGCCTTCGCCGTGGCGCCGGCGGGCCGCCCGGGTACGACAACGACCCGTGGTGGCTGCGGCAGGAACACCAGGCCGCCACCATGGCCGGCCAGCTGCGGGTGCTGGGCAAGGAGAAGAAGGCGCCCGGTTCGGGGACGGGTCCGACCGCCGAGGTCGCCCGGCGGCTGCTGCGCGGACTCAGTCACAGTGCCGGCCTGATCGAGAACGCCTGGAAACGCACCGCGGTGGCGGCGGCGAACGGCGGAGTGCCCCTTCAGGAGGTGGCCCTGTGGGTGGACATGCCCGTCGAGGTGCTCAGCCAGATGTTGAGGGCGGACAGGCAGGAAGACGACAGCTGAGAGCGAGGCGTCGGCAGGCGCGTCGGCTGTTAGCTGATACGGCACTCGTTCGTGGCAGAAATACTGAAAGCGGCGGCGTCTGCCGGCGGGAGCGGCTTGGCTGACGCGGGTGACCAGCACAGGAGCGGCCCGGCCCAGGAGCCTGCCAGGGCGAGCGGCCGTGGACCAGGGCGGCGGGTTCGAGGCGGTGTTCCTCGACCCGGTGGGGCAGGCGGTGCAGCAGCGGTGGGCGGATGCCGCTATGACCGTGGCGTTCGAGGATCTGCCGCCGGTGTCGGCGTTCCCGGTGGTCCCGGGACGCCGCTGGGGTCCGGGCCTGTGGTGGTCGGCGACCACCGGGCGTCACGTGGCCGCCGGGTCCAACGCGATGCGCGCCCAACTGATGGTCCTGGACCGCGATGCGGACGTGACAGGCCTGGCGGGGCGGCCCGTGCGGCTGCTGTGGCGTAACCCCCGCGGCGAGGTGCGTTCCTGGGTGCCGCAGCTCTTCGCCCGCCGTGCCGACGCCACCGCACTGCTCGCCGACTGCCCCAGCCACCCCGACGCCGGCGGGGAACGCGCGAAGAACGCCGCCGAGGCGGTCGCGCAGGCGTGCGCGGACATCGGCTGGACCTACCGGCGCCTCCCGCCGCTCGACGACGTCCTGGCCGCCAACCTGAAATGGCTGGCCGGCTACCGCCACCCCCGCAACGCCGGCCAGCCCGGCCTGATGGCGGCGGTCGTCGAGGCGTTCACGCGGCCGCGGCCGCTGATCGAGGGCACGGAAGCGGTCGGCGACCCGATCGAGGTCCTTCCCTGCGTCTTCCACGCCCTGTGGCACGGCCGGTTGACGGCTGGTCTGGACACGCCGCTGCACGAACGCCTCCTCATCGGCCCGCAGGGCTGGAGCGACCCGGGCAAGACGGGAGGTGCCGGGTGAGCGCGCGGCGCAATGCCCGGCCGACGGTGAAGGTCGGTGCTCACGTCCGGTTCCGGGGCGTGAAGTGGCAAGTGGTCGCCCTGTCGGGGCAGGACATCCACCTCGTCGGCCCGGAGGGCGGGGGTGAGGCCGTGCTCGCCGGGCACCTGTTCGCCGACCCCGGCTTCACCGTTGTCGGCGCCGATACGCCGCAGGCGGCACCGCAGTGGGGGCTGTTCGAGAATGCCCCCACTGCGGCGCGTGAGAAGGCGCTGGCGTGGCAGCGGCATGTCAGGGAAGTCGAATGCGGCCTGCCTGGCGGGCCCGGCAGCGAAGGAGCAGTGCGCGAGCAGTACGACCCCGAGCGGTACACGCTGGCCGAACGGGAGCGGACCGAAGCGGAAGAGCTGACCGCGCTCGGGTTCGGCCGGGTGTCGCGCACCACGGTGCAGCGCATGCGCCTGGCCTACCGCAAGCAAGGCCTGTGGGGGCTGCTCGACCACCGCATCACCCGCGCCTCCAGCCCCACTGGCCGGGCCGACGAGCGGGTCGTCGCAGCCGTCCGCGAGGCGCTGCGCCGCCGCCGCGGCCGCTCCAAGGGCACCATCAACGGCCTGTTCCCGCTGATCAACCAGATTCTGGAGGACCGGCACGGTCCCGGTACGGTGCCCGCGCCGTCCCAGGCCACGCTGTACCGGCTCGTCACCAACCTCGCCCGGCCCGGCGAACTGCCCTCCGGACCCGTCCGGCAAGTACCGACGAGCGTCGACGGGCGTGCGTTCACCCCGGCTACGGCGCTGCGGCCCGGCGAACAGGTCCAGGTCGACACCACCCGCCTGGACGTCCTGGCCCTCTTCGACGACGGCCGCCTGGCCCGCCCCGAACTGACCATCGCCGTCGACGTCGCCACCCGTGCCATCCTCGCCGCCGTGCTGTGCCCTAGCGCGACCAAGGCCGTGGACGCGGCGCTGCTGCTGGCGGAGATGGCCGTCCCGCACCCCGCCCGGCCCCGCTGGCCGGACATCCTGCGCATGGACCGCGCCCCCGCACTCCCCCACCAGCGGCTGGCCGCACTGGACGAGCGGCTGGCCGGGGCTGCGGCCCGGCCGGTCGTCCTGCCCGAGACGATCGTCGTCGACCGCGGCAAAGTCTTCGTCTCCGCCGCGTTCACCGCCGCCTGCGAACACCTCGGCATCAGCGTCCAGCCCGCCCCGCCCCGCGCCCCTACCGCCAAAGGCATCGTCGAGCGGACCTTCGGCACCATCAACGCCCTGTTCTGCCAGCACCTGCCCGGCTACACCGGCTCCGACGTCACCCGCCGCGGCCCCGACACCCAAAAAGACGCCTGCTACAGCGTCCCCCAGCTCCAAGACCTCCTCGATGAGTGGCTGGTGCACTACCACCACCGGCCCCACGAAGGCCTGCGCCACCCGCTGATGCCGAGAAAGGCCCTCACGCCGAACCAGATGTGGGCCGCGCTCGTCGCCGTCGCCGGACACGTGCCCGTCCCGCTCACCGGCCGCGACTACCTCGAACTGCTGCCCGTGCGCTGGCAGGCCATCACCCCCGCCGGCATCACCATCCACCACCGCACCTACGACCACGATCTCCTCGCCCCGTACCGCGGCCAGTCCTCCCCCGTCGCCGGCCGGGGCGGGAAATGGGAGATCCACTACAACCCCCACGACGTCCGCCAGATCTGGATCCGCCTGCCCGACGGAGAGCTCACCGAAATCCCCTGGATCCACCGCGACCACGTCCACCAGCCGTTCAACGACCACACCTGGCAGCACATCCGCACCCACGCCCACCACCACAATCACGACGCCAGCCAGCAGCATGAGGCCGACCTGGCCGACGCTCTCGACCAGCTCATGCGCCGCGTCCACAGCGGCCACGCCACCAAAACAGAACAAGCTCTCCTCGCCCGCGCCACCACAGCGCCGATCCCCGCCGCCCGGCATCCGCACCACGACACCGGACCCACCACCGACGAACCGGCGCAGCACAGCGACAGCGACGGCCAAGGCGCCAACAGCGAAAACGACAGCATCGACGACCTCGACGGCGCCCCCTACGACGACCTCAGCCCCGCCCCGGCCACCGGATTCGGGCTCTACAACGCCTATGAGGAAGCCGACAAGTGGTGAACCCCCGCACCCACCCCGCAGCGCACCAACCGCCCAGCGCAGCCGCCGACGCGGGCAGCGGCACCCCGGCCGAACCGTCCTGGCCCCTGACCACCTGGCAGGGCTGGCACCGCTTCGCCACCACCGACCCACCCGCCCCGCCCCAGCCCGACGACCCGCCCCGCAGCCGCGACGAACGCCTCGCCTACCACTCCGCCTTCGTCACCATCCGCACCCCCGCCATCAGTCAACTCGCCACCCAAGTCCGCACCCTGATGATCCTCGGCCGCCACCAGCAGACCACCGCACGGCCCTCCCTCATCGTCACCGGACCCGCCGCAGCCGGAAAAACGACCGCCCTCCTCCATGTCGGCCGCGCCTGCCACCTCGCCCACACCCGCAAAAACCCCACGCCACCCGGATCAGCCCACAACGCGGCACCCGTGGCGTACGTCCTCGTCCCGCCCGGCGCCACCGCGAAAAC
>NZ_WWKH01000887.1:0-5813 GCF_009865595.1 Streptomyces sp. SID1328
GCCTCACCCCCGGCACGGGCGTGCACATCGAGTACTTCGGCGAGAAGGTCCCCGCGACCGTCGCCGAGGAGCCGCTGTTCGACCCGGAGATGACCCGCATCCGCCGCTGACGAGACGGCCCCGCCCCACCCCAGGAGGTCCGACAGAAGTGTCCCCCACCTACGACGTGATCGTCATCGGCCTGGGCGGCATGGGCAGCGCCGCCGCCCACCACCTCTCCGCACGCGGCGCGCGGGTGCTCGGGCTGGAGAAGTTCGGCCCGGTGCACGACCGGGGCTCCAGCCACGGCGGTTCCCGCATCACCCGGCAGTCCTACTTCGAGGACCCGGCGTACGTACCCCTGCTGCTCCGCGCCTACGAGCTGTACGAAGAGCTGGAGCGGGCCACCGGCCGGGAGGTCTCCGTCCTGTGCGGCGGCGCGATGGTCGGCCGGCCGGACTCCCGTACCGTCTCCGGCTCGCTGCGCTCGGCCACCGAGTGGGACCTGCCCCACGAGATGCTGGACGCCAAGGAGATCCGGCGCCACTTCCCCACCCTGGCCCCGGCCGACGACGAGGTGGCCCTCTTCGAGGCGAAGGCGGGCCTGCTGCGCCCGGAGAACATGGTCGCCGCCCATCTCCAGCTCGCCACCCGGCAGGGCGCGGAGCTCCGCTTCGAGGAACCGGTGGTGCGCTGGGAGCCGTACCGGGACGGGGTGCGGGTGCACACTGGCGAGAACACGTACACCGCCGGGCAGCTGGTGATCTGCCCCGGCGCCTGGGCGCCCCGGCTGCTCGCGGACATCGGCGTGCCGATCACCGTGGAGCGGCAGGTCATGTACTGGTTCCAGCCGACGGGCGGCACCGCGCCGTTCGAGCCGGAACGGCATCCCGTCTACATCTGGGAGGACGCGGACGGCGTCCAGGTGTACGGCTTCCCCGCCATCGACGGCCCCCAGAAGGGCGCCAAGGTCGCGTTCTTCCGCAAGGGGCAGCGCACCACCCCGGAGACCATCGACCGGACGGTGCACGAACACGAGGTCCGGGCCATGGCGGACCACATGGCCGCGCTGATCCCCGACCTGCCCGGCACCTTCCTGAAGGCCGCCACCTGCATGTACTCCAACACCCCGGACGAGCACTTCGTGATCGCCCGGCACCCCGCGCACCCGGAGTCGGCCACCGTGGCCTGCGGTTTCTCCGGGCACGGTTTCAAGTTCGTGCCGGTCGTGGGCGAGATCCTGGCCGACCTCGCGCTGACCGGCTCCACCCCGCACCCGACCGGCCTGTTCGACCCCGCACGCCTGACCGCCCCGGCCGCCCGAGGAGCCCAGCCATGACGACGACCCCGGTCTCCCCCAGCCTGATCCCCACGCTTCCCGGCCGCTACTACACCGACCCCGAGGTCTTCCGGCGCGAGCAGGAGGCGCTGCTGGAGTCGATGTGGTTCTGCGCCGTGCGCAGCGCCGACCTGGACCGGCCCGGCGCCTTCCGTACGGTCCGGGTCGGCCGGGAGAGCGTGCTCGTCACCCGCGATCGCACCGGCGCGCTGCGGGCCTTCCTCAACGTCTGCCGGCACCGGGGCGCCCGGCTGTGCACCGAGGAGTCCGGCGAGGTCCGCCGCGGCCTGCAATGCCCGTACCACGCCTGGACGTACGGGCTCGACGGGAAGCTGGTCGCCGCACCCAACCTGACGAAGATGCCGGACGTGGACCGGGACCGGTACGGGCTGGTCAAGGTCGCCCTGCGGGAATGGCTGGGCTACGCCTGGGTGTGCCTGGCCGACGCACCGCCCTCCTTCGAGGGCACCGTCCAGCACGCGGCCGTGGAGCGGCTGGGCGACCCGGCGGCCATCGAGCACTACGGCACCGAACACCTGGCCCTCGGCAAGCGGGTCACCTACGACGTGCGGGCCAACTGGAAGCTGATCGTCGAGAACTTCATGGAGTGCTACCACTGCGCCACCATCCACCCCGAACTCACCGAGGTGCTACCGGAGTTCGCGGACGGCTACGCGGCTCAGGCCTACGTGGGCCACGGCGCCGAGTTCGGCGCGGGGGTGGCGGGGTTCACGGTGGACGGCAGCGCGGGCTTCGGCCGGCTCCCGGAGGTGGCCGAGGAGCAGGACCGGCGCTACTACGCCATCACCGTCCGGCCCAACGTCTTCGTCAACCTCGTCCCCGACCACGTCATCCTGCACCGTATGTTCCCGCTGGCCGAGGACCGCACGGTGGTGGAGTGCGACTGGCTGTACGCGCCCGAGGTGGTGGCGTCGGGGGCCGATGTGTCGAAGTCGGCGGAGCTGTTCCACCGGGTCAACGTCCAGGACTTCGCGGCGTGCGAGCGCACCCAGCCCGCCATGTCCTCGCGCGCCTATCGCGGGGGCGGGGTGCTGGTGCCGGCCGAGCACCACATCGGGGCGTTCCATGGATGGCTGCGGGAGAAGCTGGGCGAACAGGCTCCGTGAGCGCCGAAGCGGGGTAGGACACGGCCGCTCCCGTTTCCCTCTGCCCCCAGGAGTCACACCGATGACCAAGGCAGCACCGCCGTCAGGCACGCACGGGCACGACGACAGCGAACTCGCGGAGTTCGGGTACCGGCCCGAACTCAAGCGCACGCTGGGCAACTTCCACACCTTCGCCGCCGGGATCAGCTACATCTCGATCCTGACCGGCACCTTCCAGCTGTTCTACTTCGGCTACGGCAGCGGCGGTCCCGCCTACTGGTGGTCGTGGCCGATGGTGTTCGTGGGCCAGTTCGCGGTGGCCCTCTGCTTCGCGGAGCTGGCGGCCCGGCATCCGGTGGCGGGCTCGGTCTACAACTGGTCCAAGCGGCTCGGCAATCCCCACCTCGGCTGGCTCGCCGGGTGGATGATGCTGATCGCCTCCATCGTGTCGATCGCGGCGGTGGCGCTCGCCTACCAGCTCACGCTGCCGCAGATCTCGTCCGCATTCCAGTTCGTCGGGGACGGTACCGGCACCTACGACGTGGCGACCAACGCGGTGGTGCTGGCGGCCGTGTTGATCCTGTTCACCACGCTGGTCAACGCCTTCGGGGTGAAGCTGATGGCCCGGATCAACACCGCGGGGGTGTTCATCGAGCTGGTCGCCAGTGTGGTGCTGATCGTCATGCTGGCCGTCCACATCACCCGTGGCCCGCAGGTCGTGCTGGAGACGAACGGCACCGGCGCGGGCCACGGCGCCGGTTATCTCGGCGCGTTCCTGGTGGCGTCGCTGGCGTCGGCGTACGTGATGTACGGCTTCGACACCGCCGCCTCGCTCGGCGAGGAGTCGCTGAACCCGTCCCGGAACGCGCCCCGCGCCATCCTGCGGGCGATCATCGCCTCCTTCGTACTGGGCGGCCTGGTGCTGCTGCTGGCGCTGATGAGCGTCTCCAGCCTCAAGGGCGGCAAGCTGTCCACGGACGGGCTCCAGTACGTGGTGCTGGACGTGCTCGGGCCGACGGCCGGCAAGGGGATGCTGTGGTGCGTCCTGATCGCGGTCACCGTGTGCGCGCTGGCCGTGCACACGGCGGCGATCCGGCTGGCGTTCGCCATGGCGCGGGACAACAACCTGCCCGCGTCCTCGGTGCTGGCCCGGGTGAGTCCCCGCTTCCGGACGCCGGTGGTGCCGGCCGTGGTGATCGGGGTGCTGGCGCTGGCGATCCTGGTGGTCAACATCCGTCAGCCGCAGATCTTCACCGTGGTCACCAGCATCGGCATCATCATGATCTATCTGGCCTACCTGGGCGTGACCGCGCCGCTGCTGGTGGCACGGCTGCGCGGCCGGTGGACCCCGGCCGGGGAGGGGCGGTTCTCGCTGGGCCGCTGGGGACTGGCCGTCAACGTGGTCGCGGTGGTGTGGGGCGCGGGGATGACCCTCAACCTGATCTGGCCGCGCCCGGCGGTGTACAACACGAGCGCGCCCTACCACTGGTATCTCCGGTGGGGCGCGGTGCTGTTCGTCGCGGTGATCGCGGGCGGCGGCTTCGCGTACTACTGGTTCGTCCAGCGGCACCGGACGGGAGTACTGGCGGAGCACCGGCTGGAGGTCCCCACGGAGACCTCCGAGCCGACGCCCGCGTCAGACTGAGGACACCCCCGCCGACGGCCGCTTGTACATCCGGGTCGCGGTGATCTCACTGCGTACCCCGTCCCCGTCCTGCCGCTGCTGCGGCAGGCCCGGCCGGAGGTGCTCCTCCACGCTGATGTACTTCAGCCCGGCCCGGAGGTCGGCGTCGTTGCGCAGCCGGATGACCAGCGGGAACTCGGCCAGCGCGGTGGTGTCGAACAGGCCGGTGGTGTACAGCAGCTGGACGCCCAGCGCGTCGGACACGGCGCGCTGCAGCTCCAGCAGGTACGTCGCGTTGGCGCGGCCGATGGGGTTGTCCAGGAACAGCGTGCCCGCGTGCCGGTGCTTGTCGCGGCCCCGGTCGTTGGAGCGCAGGGCGGCCATCGTGCAGTAGAGCGCGATGGCCGCGGTGAGCAACTGGCCGCCGGAGAACACGTCGCCCATCTGGCCGACGGGGACCCGCTCGGCGCGCAGGACCGCGTCCGGCTTGAGGATCTCCACCGCGACGCCCTTGGGCTGGAGCGCGGCCGCGACTCCGCGCAGCAGCAGGGACATGCCGTCCCGGCGCAGGTCGGAGTTCTTCTTCACGGCGGCGCGGGTGGCCTCGTCGATGACCTCGCCGAGGCGCTCGGTGAGGGTGGCCTGGTCGGGCTCCTCGAAGCGGATGCGGAGGAACTCCTGCCCGGACCACTCGCCGAGCCCCTCCGGCAGCCGGGAGAGCCGCTGGGCGGAGCGGAGGGTGGCGAGGGAGGACTCCACCAGGCCCCGGAGCCGGTCCACGATCGAGTCGCGGTTGCGCTCCAACTGGGCCAGCTCGTCGGTGAGGACGCGCAGCCGGGGTGCGAAGGCGTCGGCCCACTTCTGCGCGTGCTCGGGCAGCGCGGCGGCGGGCAGTTCGCGGATCTGCTGCCGGGCCGGGGTGCGCACCTGCTCGTAGCGGGTGGAGTTGGCGTGCCGTACCAGGATGTCGCAGGCCTCGCGGACGGCGGTGTCGGCAGCGGAGAGGTCGGCGGCGCAGCCGCGCAGCGAGCGGCGGGCCTCGGCGGCGGACTGCCGGGCCTCCTCCAGGGTGCCGGGGTAGGGCTCGGGGTCCTCCCGCTCGTCCTCGGCGGCCGGTTCGCGCAGCAGGTCACGGAGCATCGCCGCGACCTCGTCGAAGCCGCCCGCGCCGTCCTCAGCGGTGCGGTGCGCCTGCTGGAGTTCGCCGTGCGCGGCGCGGGCCTCGGCCAACGCCTCCGTGCGGGTGGCGAGTTCGGCGGTGGCGGTGCGCAGCAGGGCCTGGGCGTGCTCGGCGTCGCGCGGCTGGAGGTCCTCGGGCAGCTCGGTGTGCGCCTCGCCCTCGTCGGGGGCGTGCCGCTCGGTCTCGCCGCGCAGCCGGCCGAGCTGTTCGCTCGCCGTGGACATGCGGGTCTCCAGCAGTTGCACCAGTTCGTCGGCGCGGGCGGCGGCCGCTTGCCGGGAGGGGCCGTCGGAGCCGTCGGGCGACTGCAGGAGCTGTTCAGCACGGGTGCGGACCTTGTTGCTGAGCCGGTCCAGGTCGGCGCGGGCGGCGCTCTCGTCGCTCTCCGCGCGGGCCTGTTCGGCGCGCAGGTCGGCGCCGACGCCGACCTTCTCGTACACCTGCGACGCGGCCCGGTACGCCTCCCGCAGCGCGGGCAGGGACGTCTTCGGGGCGCCGTCCTCCGCTTCGGGCACGTCGTCGGGGGCGCCCGCGATCTCGGCGCGCTCGGCGCGCAGGGCGCGGGCGGTGCGGCGGGCGTCGTCG
>NZ_WWKH01000888.1:0-5325 GCF_009865595.1 Streptomyces sp. SID1328
CCGTCCGCTCCCTCGCCGACCGCGGCCCCGCCGGTGCGCCGGTACGGCCGTTGGCCGGCCCCGAGTACCTGGACGTGCAGGCGCTGCCCGACCCGGTCCCGCAGGCCGCCGCGCCTTGGGGTGCGGGACCGGTGGAGGCTGTGGCGCCGGCCGCCGAAACGGTTGTTCCGGAGGTTGTTCCGGAACAGGCCGTTCCTGAGGCTGTGGCGCCGGAGCAGGTTGTTCCCGAGGCCATTGCCCCGGAGGCGGTCCTTCCGGAGGCGGTTGTGCCGGACGTGGCTGCCCCTGAGGCAGCCGTCGCGGACGAGATCGCCCCGCAGGAGATGGTCCCGGAAGCGGCCCTGCCGGAGGCTGTCCTGCCCGTCGCCGAGAGCGCGCCGGTCGAGCCCGTCGAGCCCGCGGCGGCCGCGCAGGCCGCCGTGGACCGGCTGACCGCTCAGACCGAGGTCGCCGAGGCCGCCGGGGTCGCCATCGAGGAGGCGCCGCAGGCCCCCCTCGCGGCCGAGATCCCCGAGCCCGAGATCTCCGAGCCCGAGGTGGCCGAGCCGGTGCTGGAGGCCGTGCCCGACGCGGCTCCGGGGCACGAGGCCGAGGCGGCCATCGAGGAGGCCCTGGTCGAGGTCGCGGAGGTTCCTGCCGAGGAGGCGCCCGACGCTGTGGCGGCCCCGGTCGGGGAGGCCCCGCAGGCCGTCCAGCCTGAGGTCCTGCTCGCCCCGGTGCAGGAGGTCATGGAGACCCCCGTACCGGAGGCCGCACCCGCTCCCGAGCCGGAAGCCCCCGGCCCCGCCGAGGAGTTCCTGCTCCCCGAGCACGAGGACACCCCGGTGGCCGCCCCGCAGCCCCCCGTCTTCGAGCCCCCGGCCGCCGTGGAGGCGCACGAAGCCCCGTCCGGTCCCCAGCTCCAGGTCCCCGGGGAAGCACCCGCCCCGGCGGAGCCGCTGCCCTCCGGTCTGCCGCCGGAGCCGCACCCCGAGCAGCCGCTCGGCCAGTTCGTGGCCGTCGACGGACAGGTGCCCACCACCCCCCACCTGGCGCCCACCCCGCCGCAGCCGCTGATCCTCCCCGACCTGGACACCGTCGCCCCGCAGAGCCCCGTGACCGAGGCACCGGAGCCGGACCTCGTCCAGCACGCCGAGGACCTCGCCACCACCGACGCCGACCAGGACGAGGACCCCGAGCCCGCCCTCCCGCCGGCCCCGGCCGCGCCCGCGTACAACGACGCCGAGCGCGAAGCCGTACTGAAGGTGATCCGCGAGCGCCGCGACATCCGCAACGGCTTCCGCAGCGACCCGATCCCGCACGACGTGCTGCTGCGCGTCCTGGAGGCGGCCCACACCGCCCCCTCGGTCGGCCACTCGCAGCCCTGGGACTTCGTCGTCATCCGCTCCGCCGACACCCGGCGCGCGATGCACGACCTCGCCATGAGCCAGCGCGAGGCGTACGCCAAGTCGCTGCCCAAGGGCCGGGCGAAGCAGTTCAAGGAAATGAAGATCGAGGCCATCCTCGACACCCCGGTGAACATCGTCGTCACCGCCGACCCCACCCGTGGCGGCCGCCACACCCTGGGCCGGCACACCCAGCCGCAGATGGCGCCGTACTCCTCCGCGCTCGCGGTGGAGAACCTCTGGCTCGCCGCGCGCGCCGAGGGCCTCGGCGTCGGCTGGGTCAGCTTCTTCGACGAGCGGGAGATGGTCCGCGCGCTCGGCCTGCCCGAGCACCTGGAGGTCGTCGCCTACCTGTGCGTCGGGTACGTCGACGAGTTCCCGGACGAACCCGAGCTGATGCAGGCCGGCTGGTCCAAGCGCCGCCCGCTGTCCTGGGTGGTGCACGAGGAGACGTACGGCCGCCGCGCCCTGCCCGGAGAGGACCCCCACGACCTGCTTGCCGAGACCGTCGCACAGATCCGCCCCCTCGACGCCAAGGCGCTCGGGGAGGCGTGGGAGCGGCAGAAGCGCATGACCAAGCCGGCCGGCGCGCTCGGCATGCTGGAGATCATCTCCGCGCAGCTCTCCGGCCTGTCCCGGCAGTGCCCGCCGCCCATCCCGGAGCCCGCGGCCGTGGCCGTGTTCGCCGGTGACCACGGTGTGCACGCCCAGGGCGTCACCCCGTGGCCGCAGGAGGTCACCGGGCAGATGGTCGCCAACTTCCTGGGCGGCGGCGCGGTCTGCAACGCCTTCGCCAACCAGGTCGGCGCCGAGGTGTGCGTGGTGGACGTCGGTGTCGTCGCCGACCTGCCCGCCACCCCTGGTCTGCTGCCCCGCAAGATCCGTGGCGGCACCTCCGACATGACCACCGGGCCCGCGATGAGCCGCGAGGAGGCCAGAGCCGCCATCGAGGTCGGCATCGAGACCGCCCGCGACCTGGTCGCCGCCGGGAACAAGGCGCTGCTCACCGGCGAGATGGGCATCGCCAACACCACCTCCTCCGCCGCGCTGATCTCCGTCTTCACCGGCGCCGACCCGGCCGAGGTCACCGGCCGGGGCACCGGCATCAACGACGAGACCCTGGCCCGCAAGACCGAGGTCGTCCGCCGCGCGCTGGAACTCCACCAGCCGGACCCGGCCGACCCGATCGGCGTCCTCGCGGCCCTCGGCGGCTTCGAGCACGCGGCCATGGTCGGCCTGCTGCTGGGTGGCGCGTCGCTGCGCACACCGGTGATCCTGGACGGGGTGAGCGCCGGTGCCGCCGCGCTGGTCGCCCGTGCCATCGCCCCCGAGGTGCTGGCGGCCTGCATCGCCGGTCACCGCAGCGCCGAGCCCGGCCATGTGGCCGCGCTCAACAAGCTGGGCCTGCGCCCGCTGGTCGACCTCGACCTGCGCCTGGGCGAGGGCACCGGCGCGCTGCTGGCGCTGCCGCTGGTGCAGAGCACGGCCCGCGCGATGCACGAGGTGGCGACGTTCGACTCGGCGGGCGTCACCGAGAAGTAGCGTCACCGAGAAGCAGCCGACGGCCACGGGTGGTCCGGTCCGGAGTTCACCAGCCGGACCACCCGTGCCCCACCAGGGGCCCAGACATTAAGATCCGCACGTCAGGGCCGCTCCGAAGGCGCGGCGCGCCCACCGCACACCGCACGAGGAGCCGCACCTCATGGCCGAACACCCCGCCTACCCCGTGGGCCTCCGCCTGACCGGTCGCCGCGTGGTCGTCCTCGGCGGCGGCCAGGTCGCCCAGCGCCGCCTCCCGGCGCTGATCGCGGCGGGCGCCGACGTCCTCCTGGTCTCCCCGGAGGCCACCCCCTCCGTCGAGGCGATGGCCGACGCCGGCGAGATCACCTGGCTGCGCCGCCCGTACGCCGAGGGCGACCTCTCCGGCGCCTGGTACGCCCTGATCGCCACCAGCGACGCCGTCGCCAACGCCACGGCCTCCGCCGAGGCCGAGGCCCACCGTGTCTGGTGCGTCCGCTCCGACGACGCCGACCAGGCCACCGCCTGGACGCCCGCCACCGGCACCAGCGAGGGCGTGACCGTGGCTGTCCTCACCACCAGCGCGCGCGGCCGCGACCCCCGGCACACCGCCGCCATCCGCGACGCGGTCGTGGCGGGCCTGAGCGACGGCACCCTGGTCGCCCCGCACCACCGCACCCGCACGCCCGGTGTCGCCCTGGTCGGCGGCGGCCCGGGTGACCCGGACCTGATCACCGTCCGGGGCCGGCGACTGCTCGCCGAGGCCGATGTCGTCATCGCCGACCGGCTCGGCCCGCGCGACCTGCTCGCCGAACTCCCGCCGCACGTCGAGGTCATCGACGCGGCGAAGATCCCCTACGGGCGGTACATGGCTCAGGAGGCCATCAACAACGCCCTGATCGAGCACGCCAAGCAGGGCAAATCCGTGGTGCGGCTCAAGGGCGGCGACCCGTTCGTCTTCGGCCGGGGCATGGAGGAGGTGCAGGCGCTCGCCGAGGCGGGCATCCCCTGCACCGTGGTGCCCGGCATCTCCAGCTCGATATCGGTGCCGGCCGCCGCCGGGATACCCGTCACCCATCGCGGGGTCGCCCATGAGTTCACCGTGGTCAGCGGCCATGTCGCCCCCGACGACGCCCGCTCCCTGGTCGACTGGCCCGCGATGGCCCGCCTGAGGGGCACCCTCGTCGTGCTGATGGGCGTCGACAAGATCGGAAAGATCGCCGAGACCCTGATCGCCCACGGCAAGGCCCCCGAGACCCCCGTCGCCCTAGTCCAGGAGGGCACCACCGCCGCCCAGCGCCGGGTGGACGCGACGCTGGCCACCGTGGCGGAGACCGTACGCGCCGAGGCCGTGAAGCCCCCGGCGGTCATCGTCATCGGCGCCGTGGTGAACGCGACCCCGACCACCGAACAGCCCTGACCCCTCCGGAAGAACAAGGCACCAGCACCCCGTGGCCCAGCTCATCACCGTCGACGACCCCGCCGACCCGCGCCTGCACGACTACACGAACCTCACCGACGTGGCCCTGCGCCGCCGGCGCGAACCCGCCGAGGGACTGTTCATCGCCGAGGGCGAGAAGGTCATCCGCCGGGCGGGGAACGCCGGTTACGGCATGCGCTCGATGATGCTCACCCCCAAGTGGGTCGACACCATGGCCGACCTCATCGACGAACTGACCTGCCCGGTCTACGTGGTGAGCCCCGAGCTGGCCGAGAGCGTCACCGGGTACCACGTCCACCGGGGCGCCCTCGCCTCGATGGCCCGCAACCCGCTGCCCACCCCGGCCGAGCTGCTGGAGTCCGCCGGCCCCCACGGCGCCCCGCGCCGGGTCGCGCTCTTCGAGGACATGGTCGACCACGCCAACCTGGGCGCCGCCTTCCGCAACGCCGCCGCCCTCGGGGTGGACGCCGTACTGCTCACCCCGCGCTGCGCCGACCCGCTGTACCGGCGCTCGGTGAAGGTCTCCATGGGTACGGTCTTCGCGGTGCCGTACGCCCGCCTGGAGTCCTGGCCGCACGACGCGGACACCCTCCGCGCGCACGGCTTCGAGCTGGCCGCGCTGTGCCTCTCGGAGGACTCCGTCGACCTGGACGAACTCGCCGCCCGGCGCCCGGAGAAGCTCGCGCTGATGCTGGGGACCGAGGGCGACGGGCTCTCCCCGGCCGCGCTCGCGGCGGCCGACGTCCATGTGCGCATCCCGATGGAGGCCGGCGTCGACTCCCTGAACGTGGCGGCGGCCTCGGCGGTCGCCTTCTACGCCACGCGTCCCTGACCGTCCCCCGGCACGGGGGCCTGCTGCACGCCCGTGCGCTGCCCGCCGCCGTCCCCGCCCAGGCCGCGCGCCGGGCCGGAACAGCCCTGCGCCACCGCGATGCCCAGGGCGACCAGCAGCGTCACCACGACGAACACGGTCAGCCGCTA
>NZ_WWKH01000889.1:0-3652 GCF_009865595.1 Streptomyces sp. SID1328
CGCCCGCGAGGAGTTCTCCGAACGCGGCTACGAGAAGACCTCCGTACGCGGCATCGCCAAGGCCGCCGGGGTCGACTCCGCGCTGGTCCACCACTACTTCGGCACCAAGGAGCAGGTCTTCGAGGCCGCCGTCTCGGTCGCCTTCGCGCCCGCCCTCGCGGCGCCGGACGCGATCGCCGAGGGCCCGCTGGACTCCGTGGGGGAGCGGCTGACCCGGTTCGTGCTGGGTCTGTGGGAGAACCCCGCCACCCGTACGCCGCTGCTGGCCATCGTCCGCTCCGCCGTGAACAACGACACCGCCGCCGCCGTCTTCCGCCGCCTGATCTCCGCCCAGCTCCTGCTGCGCATCGCGGGACGCCTGGACGTGCCGGACGCCGAGCTGCGTGTCGAGCTGGCCGCCGCGCAACTGGTCGGCACGGCCATGCTGCGCTACGTGATCAAGGTCGAGCCGCTGGCATCGGCCGACCTGGAGCGGATCGTGGCCCGGCTGGCACCGGTGGTGCAGGGGCATCTCACGGGGGAGTGAGGCGGGGGCGCGACGGGAGTGCGGTCAGGGGTGCGGCGGGGTGCGGTGAGGGGCACGGCGGAGCCCGGCCGCCAAGACGTCCGTCCCGCATTCCGGACACTTCGTCCCGCCCCGTGGATGACCGGCGTACGCTCGGCATGAGTCAGAAGTCTCTCTGACCCGACTTCTCACGAAGGAGCGAGTGACGATGCCCGAGCTGAGGTCCCGCACAGTCACCCACGGCCGCAACATGGCGGGCGCCCGCGCCCTTATGCGCGCCTCGGGTGTACCCGGTGCGGACATCGGCCGCAAGCCCGTCATCGCGGTCGCCAACTCCTTCACCGAGTTCGTCCCCGGCCACACCCACCTCCAGCCGGTCGGCCGCATCGTCAGCGAGGCGATCACGGCCGCGGGCGGCATCCCGCGCGAGTTCAACACCATCGCCGTGGACGACGGCATCGCCATGGGCCACGGCGGCATGCTCTACTCCCTGCCCTCCCGCGACCTGATCGCGGACTCGGTGGAGTACATGGTGGAGGCCCACTGCGCCGACGCCCTGGTCTGCATCTCCAACTGCGACAAGATCACGCCGGGCATGCTGATGGCCGCGCTGCGGCTGAACATCCCGACCGTGTTCGTCTCCGGCGGGCCCATGGAGTCCGGCCAAGCCACCCTGGTCGACGGCACCGTGCGCACGCTGGACCTGGTCGACGCGATCTCCGACGCGGTCAACGACAAGATCTCCGACGAGGACATCCTCCGCATCGAGGAGAACGCCTGCCCGACCTGCGGCAGCTGTTCCGGCATGTTCACCGCCAACTCGATGAACTGCCTCACCGAGGCCATCGGCCTCTCCCTGCCCGGCAACGGCTCGGTCCTCGCCACCCACACCGCCCGCCGCGCCCTCTACGAGGACGCCGCCCGCACGGTCATGGACATCACCCGCCGGTACTACGAGCAGGACGACGAGACCGTCCTGCCCCGCTCCATCGCCTCCTTCGCGGCCTTCGAGAACGCGATGGCGCTGGACATCGCCATGGGCGGCTCCACCAACACGATCCTGCACCTGCTGGCCGCCGCCCAGGAGGCCGGCGTCCCCTTCGGCCTCCCGGAGATCGACGCCGTCTCCCGCCGCGTCCCGTGCCTCGCCAAGGTCGCGCCCAACGTGGCGAAGAACCGCACGTACTACATGGAGGACGTGCACCGCGCCGGCGGCATCCCCGCCCTCCTCGGCGAACTGCACCGCGCGGGGCTCCTCAACGAGGACGTGCACTCCGTCCACAGCCCGTCGCTGGCCGACTGGCTGAAGACCTGGGACGTGCGCGGCGGCTCCCCGTCCGCCGAGGCGGTCGAGCTGTGGCACGCGGCCCCCGGCTGCGTCCGCTCCGCCGAGGCCTTCTCCCAGTCCGAGCGCTGGGACTCCCTGGACGACGACGCCGAGGGCGGCTGCATCCGCTCCGCCGAGCACGCCTACTCCAAGGACGGCGGCCTCGCCGTCCTCAAGGGCAACCTCGCCGTCGACGGCTGCGTGGTGAAGACCGCGGGCGTCGACGAGTCGGTGTGGACCTTCGAGGGGCCCGCCGTGGTCTGCGAGTCCCAGGAGGAGGCCGTCCAGCGCATCCTGACCCAGGAGGTCAAGGACGGCGACGTGGTCGTCATCCGCTACGAGGGCCCCAAGGGCGGCCCCGGCATGCAGGAGATGCTCTACCCGACCTCGTACCTCAAGGGCCGTGGCCTCGGGAAGACCTGCGCCCTGATCACCGACGGCCGCTTCTCCGGCGGCACCTCGGGCCTCTCCATCGGCCACGCCTCCCCCGAAGCGGCTTCCGGCGGCACCATCGCCCTGGTCCAGGACGGCGACCGCATCCGCATCGACATCCCCAACCGCACCATCGACCTCCTGGTGGACGACGCGGAACTCGCCCGCCGCGAGGCTGAGTTGAACGGCGTCTACGCACCCGCCAACCGCACCCGCAAGGTCTCCGTCGCCCTGCGCGCCTACGCGGCCATGGCCACCAGCGCCGACAGGGGCGCCGTGCGCGACGTGTCCCTCCTGGGCTGACCCCCTCGGGCCTTCCGGCGGCCGGTGCGCTCCACGCTCACCAGGCCGCCGGATCACCCGTGTTCACCGCGAACACCGACCCGTCCGGCGCCCCCGCGTACACATGGCCCAACGCCAGCACCGGCGTCGGCAGCCCCGCCGTCACCCGGTCCGCCCGCGCGCCGAGCCGGGGACGGGTCTGGCCCGCGAGGGTGCCCCGGTGGGCGTCCACCGCGAGCAGCCGCCCGTCGGCAGCCGAGAAGTACACCCGCCGCCCGTCCGTCACCGGCGCCGAACCCCGGCTCACCGTCGTCTCCAGGTGCCACAACGGCTTGCCGGCCGCCATGTCCACCGCGTCCAGCCCTCCGTTGGCCGCGAGCAGGTACACCACCCCGTCCCGCACGGTGGCCTGAGCGTCCGTCCGCGGTCCCAGCAGCGGAATCCGGCGCGTCGCCCCCGACTTCACCTCGTACCGCACCAGCCCCTTGGTGTCCCCGTACACCGGGTCCTCGTCGAGGAAGTACACGAACCCGCGCTCCGCGCCCACCGGTTCGGCCATCCCCGACATCCGCTCACTCCACCGCACGTCCCCCGACACCGGATCGAACGCCGTGACCCGCGTGCTCCGCCCGTCCGCCGAGGTCACCGTCGCGTACCCGTCGCTCCCGGCGCCGAAGGCGTCGATCCGCGGCCGGGTCCCGTCCGGCAACGGCAGCCGCCACTTCTCCTTCCCCGAACCACTCTCCGCGCCCATGACCAACCCGTCCGCACGGGTGGTCACCAGCGTGCCCCCGATGTACCGCGTCCCGGTGTCCCCGGTCAGCTTCCGCTCCCCACGTGTACGCCCCGTGCCCGGATCGAGCGCCGTGAGCCGCCCGCTCTGGTTCCGCAGCCGCAGCGACCCGCCCGACAGCACCGGCGGATCACTCCACAACGCCCCGGCGAACGCCCGTCGCCACACCACGGACCCCTTCACCGGGTCCAGTGCGAAGACCGCCCCGTCCGCCGTGCACAGCAACTCGCCCGCGCCGAACACGCAACGGGGCGCACCGGGCACCCCGGCCACCGCCTCGGACCGCCACCCGTCGAACCCGGGCACCGTCACC
>NZ_WWKH01000890.1:0-4777 GCF_009865595.1 Streptomyces sp. SID1328
CAGCGTGGACTTGCCGGAGCCGGAGGGGCCCATCACGGCGACGACCTCGCCGGGGTGGACCGAGAAGGCGGCGCCGTCCAGGGCCGCGGTGGGGCCGTAGGACTTGCGCAGGTCCCGGGCGACGAGCAGGGAGCCGTCGGGCGGGGTCATGCGACCACCTCCGTGCGAAGTCTGTCGAGGCGTGCCGCGGTCAGTTCCAGCCACCTGAGGTCGGCCTCCAGATGGAACAGGGCGTGGTCGCAGATCAACTGGTCGGCCAGGTCGCCCTTGCGCTTGCGGTCGGTGAGCACACGCATGGTGCGCAGGTGCTCGGAGCGCTGGGTGTCGAGGACGTCGGCGGCGTCGCGGTGGGTGAGCAGGGCCAGCACGACCTTGGTGTACAGGGTCGAGCGGAGGTAGTCCTCCGGCTTCTCCGGGCTGGCGAGCCAGCGCTCGACGTCCGTGATGCCGGCGTCGGTGATGGCATAGCGTTTCCGGTCGGGCCCGTCGCCCGCCTCGATGCCCTCGACCTCCACGAGGCCGTTCCTGAGCAGCCGGGACATGGTCGCGTAGACCTGCCCGTAGGCGAGCGGCCGGTCGTGGCCGAAGGTGTCGTCGAAGGCCCGCTTGAGGTCGTAGCCGTGCCGGGGGCCGGACTCCAGGAGCCCTAGAAGGGTGTGACCGATGGACATGGCGAGCACTCTACACACGGTGTATACCCTCGATGCATAAGGGTGTTCGGAACGGGCAACTCCACTTTTTCGGGCGTTCCCGCGGGCAACCTCGAACCCTTCCTGCCCGTCGGTTCCTTTGGGGTGGGTGCTCATTCTCACGTCCGTAAAAGAGCGGATCGGGCGCTCTTTGTCACATAGAGGGGTGTTAGCTTTCGGAGCTGACCCCGAGACGGAAGCGGAGCCAAGGGACCCATGGGACGAGCGGACGAGAGACGAGCGCGACAGCGCGGCGGCCACCGCGCGGCACCCGGACGCCGTTCGGCAGCCCCGGCCTCCGAGCCCTCCGGCGGTCCCGGCGGCAAGCCCGCCAAGGGCCGAATACGCCGGCTCTTCACCTGGAAAAAAATCGTCGGCACGGTCTTCGGCTTCTGCCTGCTGTGCATGGCCGGCTTCGCCGCGCTGTACCTGTCGGTCGACGTGCCCGCGGGCAACGTGGCCGCCCAGCGGCAGAGCAACGTCTACAAGTACAGCGACGGCACGGTCCTCGCCCGCGACGGCAAGGTCAACCGGGAGATAGTCGACCTCTCCAAGGTGCCCCGCAAGGTCCAGCTCACCTTCGTCGCCGCCGAGAACAAGTCCTTCTACACCGACCCCGGCGTCGACCTGAAGGGCACCGCCCGCGGCCTGCTCAACACCCTCGCGGGACGCGGCAAGCAGGGCGGTTCGACCATCACCCAGCAGTACGTCAAGAACTACTACCTGAGCCAGGACCAGACCGTCTCCCGCAAGCTCAAGGAGATGGTCATCTCGCTGAAGGTGGAGCGCGAGAAGTCCAAGGACGAGATCCTCGCCGGCTACATCAACACCAGCTACTACGGCCGCGGCGCCTACGGCATCCAGGCCGCCGCCCAGGCGTACTACCACGTCGACGCCCAGGACCTCACGGTCCAGCAAGGCGCCTACCTCGCCGCGCTGCTCCAGGCCCCGAGCCAGTACGACTGGTCCACCGCCACGGCGACCGGCAAGCGGCTGGTCACCGACCGCTGGAACTACGTCCTGAACAACATGGTCAAGGAGCACTGGCTCGACGCGGGCAAGCGCGCCGCCCTGAAGTTCCCGGTGCCCGAGGAGCCCAAGGGCGCCCCCGGCATGGAGGGACAGAAGGGCTATCTGGTCCAGCTCGCCAACTCCCAGCTGGAGAACCGGCTCATGAAGCAGGAGGGCATCTCCCGCTCGGAGGCCGAGGCCAAGGTCGAGGGCCAGGGCTGGACCATCACCCTCAACGTCGACCGCAAGAAGCAGGCGGCGCTGGAGAAGTCGGTCAGGACGCAGCTCACCGGCAAGCTGGAGCCGAAGCAACGTCCCGTCGACGCCGACGTCCAGGCCGGCGCGGTCTCCGTCGATCCGAAGACCGGCCGGATCGTCGCCCTCTACGGCGGCAAGGACTACTACAGCCACTGGGTCGACAACGCGGCCCGCCGCGACTACCAGCCCGCCTCCACCTTCAAGCCGGTCATCCTCGCGGCCGCCCTGGAGCACGGCGCCACCACCCAGAGCGGCACCCTGATCGGCGCCAACACCGTCTACGACGGCACCAGCCGCCGCCAGGTCCTCGACCACGGCTCCCGCGTCGGCTTCGCCCCGCCCAACGAGGACGACGCCGACTACGGCCCGATCAGCGTCCAGACGGCCATGAACAAGTCCGTCAACTCCGTGTTCGCGCAGATGGGCGTGGACGTCGGCATGGACAAGGTGATGGACACCGCGAAGCGGCTCGGCATGGACACCGAGGGCATGCAGGCGGTGCCCGCGCAGACCCTCGGCTCCATGGGCGCGAGCCCGCTGGAGATGGCGGGCATGTACGCCACGCTCGACAACCACGGCCGCAAGGTCACCCCGAGCATCGTCAAGTCGGCCGAGCGGCAGGGCCGTACGGTCCAGCTGCCGAACCCGGTCGGCGAGAGGGTGCTCGACCGCACCACCGCCGACACCGTGACCTCCGTGCTCACCGGCGTCGTCGACGACGGCACCGCCCGGCAGTCCGTGGCCGGCAACGCGCTGCGGGCCGGGCAGCAGGTGGCGGGCAAGACCGGTACCTCCGACTGCGACCGCTCGGCCTGGTTCACCGGTTACACCCCCGATCTCGTCACCTCCGTCGGCCTGTTCGGCGAGGCGCACAAGGACGGAGTCATCGGCTGCGAGGGCGAGAAGACCAAACGGTTCGCCCATGTCTCGCTCAAGGGCGCCCTGGGCGGCGGCCGCGTCAACGGCGGCGGGCCCCCGGCCCAGATCTGGGCCGCCTACACCTTCGGCGTGACCCGGCAGGCCGGGTTCGACCTCGACACCACCCAGGGCGCCGCCGTCGCGCCGACCCCGCCGCCGACCCCCAGCGAGACCCCGTCCCGGACGCCGTCGCAGACCCCGAGCAGCGAACCGCCCACCTCGAAGGCCCCGTCCGAGACGCCCAGCGAGACCCCGAGCGAGACCCCGACCTCGGAACCGCCCAGCCAGAGCCCGAGCGAGACCCCGACCACCCAGCCGCCGTCCGGGGGCCTCACCCCGCGCAACCCGTTCGACCCGGACCAGCGGGACAACGGCCGACAGCAGTGACGCACACGTGAAGGGCGCCCGGCGATCACGCCGGGCGCCCTTCACGTCGTAGGGGACGGGGGTCTGGCGGGGAGTCAGCCCCCGTGCAGCTCGAACCAGACGACCTTGCCGACGCTCAGCCGGGTCGCGCCCCAGCGCCGGGCCAGCTTGTTGACCAGGTACAGGCCCCGGCCTCCCTCGTCGGTCGCTCGCGCCTGGCACAGCCGGGGGAGCTGCGGCACGTCGTCACCGACCTCGCAGCGCAGCACGTCCGTGCGCAGCAGCCGCAGGGTCACCGGGCGCGTGGTGTAGCGCACCGCGTTGGTGACCACCTCGCTGACCAGCAGCTCGACGGAGTCGGTGAGGTCCTCAAGACCCCACTCGGCCAGTGCGGTACGGGCCAGCCGGCGGGCCTTGCCGGGGGTCGCGTCCTCCGCGTCCAGCGACCAGTACCGCACATCGCTGGACGCGATCCCGTCGAAGCGGGCCGCGAGCAGGGCGATGTCGTCGTCCCGGTCCCCGGGACCGAGCATGTCCAGCACCTCGTCGCACAGCGCCTCCAGCGGCGGCGGGTGGCCCGGCCCGGTCAGTTGCGCGGTCGCGGTCAGCCGCTCCCGCAACTGCTCTATGCCCGTCCACACGTCCCGCAGCCGGGACTCCACCAGGCCGTCGGTGTACAGCAGCAGCGTGGCCCCGGCGGGCGCGTCCAGCTCGACCGCCTCGAAGTCCACCCCGCCCACGCCGATCGGCGCGCCCGGCGGCACCCGCAGCACCTCGGCTTCGCCGCCCAGGTGCAGCAGCACCGGCGGCGGATGGCCGGCGTTGGCGATGGTGATGCGGTGCGCGACGGGGTCGTAGACCGCGTACATGCAGGTCGCCATGCGGTCGGTGCCCAGGCGCTGGGCCTGCTCGTCCAGGTGGTGCAGCACCTCCTGCGGGGGCAGGTCGAGACCGGCCAGGGTCTGCGCGGTGGTGCGGAGCTGGCCCATGATGGCGGCCGAGGTCATGGAGTGGCCCATCACGTCACCGACCACCAGCGCCACCCGGCTGCCGGGCAGCGGGATCGCGTCGTACCAGTCGCCGCCCACCCGCGCCGTCTCCGCCGCGGGCAGATAGCGCGAGGCCAGCCGCACACCGGTGGGGTGGGGGAGCGTCTCGGGGAGCATGGTGCGCTGCAGCTCGTCGGCGATGTACGCCTCGCGGCCGTACAGCACCGCCTTGTCGATGCCGAGCGCGCTGTGCGTGGCCAGCTGCGCCGCCACCAGCAGGTCCTCCGCCTCGAAGGCCAGCCGGTCCGGGCGGCGCAGGAACACCGCCGCGCCGATCACCCGGCGCCGTCCGCGCAGCGGCGCGAGGATCGCCCGCTGTCCGGACGGGACGAGTGCCTCGCCGTCCTCGCCGAGCAGCTCGGGCAGCGCGGCGCGGGCGGCCGGGGTGTCCGCGAACACCGGGCGCACCCCGCGCAGCACCTCGTTCAGCGCGCCGCCGGGGCGCACCTCGCACAGCTCGGCGGTCAGCGCGGCCGGGCCCGAGAG
>NZ_WWKH01000891.1:0-5888 GCF_009865595.1 Streptomyces sp. SID1328
CCTCCGCGTACAGGGCGGCGGCCTCCTCGAAGAGCGGGATGCCGTCGGGGCCGTGGACCATCGCCTCGTTGTCGGCCAGCTCGGCACGCGCGCGTGCGTCGAGGCCGGCACCACCGGCGGCCAAGGCGAGGGCCGCCCATGCCTGCGGGGCGTCCGGCTGGAGGGTCTCCGAGAGCCGCCGCGCCCGCGCCAGCAGCTCGGGCACTCCCGGCTCCTCCTCCGGGACCTCCTCGGGGGCGGGAGGCGGTGCCGGAGCAGTCCGTACACCCAGCGGGAGGCGCTCCACCAAGGGCTTCGCCGCCATCGTGGCGCGGGTCAGGTCACCGATGTGCGAGGAGCCGTTGCGCGCGTCGAACCGCGCGGCCAGCTCCAGCGCCGCCACGCGCGCGTGCCCGGCCAGCTCCCGCGCGGTCCACGTCCTCCCGGCCGGACCCGGCACCTCCCGGCCGCCCAGGCCGAGCGCGGTCAGCCGGTCCATCAGCAGCGTCACCACGGCCAGGAACTCCAGCAGGCTGCGCGGATGCCCGGTGTCCGTGAAATACGCGGGCCGCTCCGCCAGCAGCTCCAGGGCGCGCTCCTCGTTCCCGCTCAGCGCGCAGAACTCCACATGGGCGGCGTACGCGTCCCGCATGCTCTCCATGGGCCGCACCAGCCGGATGCCCCGCAGATGATGGGCGCGCGCCTCCTCCACCCGGCCCAGCCGCAGCAGCGGCACCAGGGAGCGGGCCAGCACTCCGTGCGGCTCGTGCGCACAGGCGAACTCGCCCTCCAGCACCGGCGCCCACAGCTCCAGCGCCTCCGTGTCCCGGCCCGACCGGGCCTGCCAGCCGCCCTGCCCGCCCAGCTCGCAGGCGTGGCAGTCGGCCATGTCGTCCCGGTCGGCGGCCAGCCACGCGCGGTACGCCCGCTCGGCCCGCGCCCGGTCCCCGATGTGCGAGGCGATGCCGAACTCGGCCGCCCGCACGGCCCGTTCGGAGTACCCGGCGACCCGGTAACGGCGCTCCATCTCGGCGAGCCAGTTCTCCACCGACGCCAGCGGGATGTGCGGCTGGCCCAGCATGCCCGCCGTCATCCACTTGAACGTCCAGTGCAGCGCGTGCGCCTCGTACGCGTCGAAATCCTCCGGACGCTCGTCCCACATCCGCAGCAGCCGCGCGAACGGGACGAACACCCGGTCCTTCTCCGAGCTGTAGTTGTAGACCTTCACCTGATGACCGAGCGCCTCGATCACCGCGAGCGGGACGTCCAGCTTCTCCGCCTCGGCGAGGAGTTCCTCCGCGCGTGCGTTGCGCGCCGGGCCCTCCGGCCGCTCCGCGTTCTCCGCCATGGCCTGGCGCAGCGCCTCGAAGTCCATGATCCGGCTCATCGTCCCTCGCCCTCTCCGAGTGTCGCCCGGTCCAGCAGTCCGGCGAACGCCCGGTTCACGAGCGCCGAGTCGGCCGGCCGCAGCGGGCGGTGCGCCAGCAGCAGCGCCTGCCCGTACAGCGCCTCGGCCGCCGTGCCCGTCAGCTCCGGGTCGGTCAGTGAACCCACCCGCCGCACCAGCGGGTTGAGATGGTTCAGCACCAGCCGGGCGCGTGGCGCGGTGCCGCGCAGCGAGCCCAGGATGCCCGCCCACAGGTCGTCCGCCTGCTCCTCGGCTTCCGCCCGCGCCCGCTCGTGCCGCGCCGACCGGTCGTCCAGATGCAGAGCGGGCACCGACACCGGGTGGAACGCCCGCAGCACCACATCGCAGTCCAGCGGATCGAGCCTGGCCCGCGCGGCCGTCAGGAAGCCGGAAAGCGCCAGCTCAGCCTCCGGGTCCACCGAGTCCAGATGCGCGGTCACCGTGTCCGCGTCCAGCTCCGCGACCACCGTGCCCGGCCGCACCGACGGCAGCGCCTCCACCAGCTCCGCGTCGTAGGTGTAACCCCCGTTCACCACCCCGACGCCCTGCGCTGCGGCGATCGGCGCGACCTGGCGGAACTCCTCCACGCTCCGGGTGAAGTGCACCACCGGGTGCCGTCGGGCGAACTCCTCCAGCGACAGCTCCCCGTCACTGGTCTCGAACGGCAGCCACGGCAGCATGACCCGCAGCATCTCGCCGTCGTGCCGGGCCAGCGCCCGCACCCCGAGATGGTGCACGGCCAGGAACACCGAGAGCCGCTCCGGGTCACCCGCCGCGAGCCCCGTCAGCCAGTCCCGCACCCGCCCGCCCAGCGCCTCGCGCACCCCGGCCAGCGTCTCGTCCTCGTACAGCGCCTCGCGCGACGCCGTGGGCCGCAGCGTGTCCGTGTCCAGCACGCAGCGTACGAAGAACGCCCAGTCGGGCAGGAGCTGTTCGGCGCGCTCGGTGAGCAGCATGCCCTTCAGGTGCACCCGGTGCGTGGCCCGCTGCGCCGGGCTCACCGCCGAGGGGAGGACGTACGCCACCCCGCGCACCCCGGCCAGCGGCACGTCCAGCGTGATCGCGTCCAGCGGGGTGAAGCCGAACAGCTCCCGGCAGTGCGCCTCCAGCGCCGCCCGCCGCTCCGCCTGGCTCGGCCAGGACCGGTCCCAGGGTGCCGGGAGGTCGGTGACCGGCTCGTCGTCCACCCGTACGTCGTACGGCAGCAGCGAGCCGAAGTCCCGCGCCAGGGCGCGCACCCGCGCGGGCGCCAGCCACTCACCGGCACCCGGCCGCGCCACCAGGTGCACGGTCGTGCCCGGCTCCGGGCGCGCCGAGTCCGGCAGGGCCCGCACGGTGTACGAGCCGTCGTCGGCGGCCGTCCACTCCACCGGCGGGGCGCCGGGCGTGCGGGCGCTGCGGCTGACCACCCGGATGCGCTCGGCGACCACGAAGCAGGCCAGCAGACCGATGCCGAACCGGCCGAGGAACCCCGAGCGCGTCTCCTCCAGGCCCTCCGCCCGCTTGGAGCTGCGGCCTATGGTCGCCAGCAGGGTGTGCACGTCCGACTCGGTGAGCCCGATGCCGCTGTCCTCCACCCTGAGCCCGCCCCGCCCGTCCGGGAACAGCCGCACCCGCGCCGGGGCGCCGGGCTCCTCCGACCGCCGGGCGGTGACGGCGTCCACGGCGTTCTGGAGCAGCTCGCGCAGGTAGACCTTGGGACTGGAGTACAGGTGCTGGGAGAGCAGGTCCACCAGACCGCGCAGGTCGACCTGGAAGGCGTGCGGAGGGGCGGGCTCGGAGGCCGGGGATGACTGGGAGGTCTGGGAGTCCATCGTCACGGCGCCGGTGGGAGGTGCTTCGCGCGGCGCGGGGTCGGGCGGTCGGGTGCCGTGGGGGCGGTGACCGCGGGGGATGGCCGGAGGCGCGTCATCCTAGGCCCGCAGGCCCGAGCTGACCAGGTGTTTCGGGGATCTCGCCGGGGCCGGGCGGAGTCACCTGTACGGCGATGTCGGTGGTGTGGTGTGCAATGGATCTCGTGCCCGCACTGCGAGAACCCCTGAAGAAGGTGCTCGGTCCCGCCACCGCGAAGGTGATGGCCGAGAACCTCGGCCTGCACACCGTCGGCGACCTCCTGCACCACTACCCGCGCAGATACGAGGAGCGCGGCCAGCTCACCCACCTCGCCGACCTGCCCATGGACGAGCACGTCACCGTGGTCGCCCAGGTCGCCGACGCCCGGCTGCACACCTTCGCCTCCTCGCGCGCCCCGCGCGGCAAGGGCCAGCGGCTGGAGGTCACCATCACCGACGGCAGCGGCCGCCTCCAACTGGTCTTCTTCGGCAACGGCGTGCACAAACCGCACAAGGAACTGCTGCCCGGCACCCGCGCGATGTTCTCCGGCAAGGTCTCCGTCTTCAACCGCCGCCTCCAACTCGCGCACCCGGCGTACGAATTGCTGGACAAGGACGCCGAGGACGGCGACGAGGCCGTGGAGAGCTGGGCGGGCTCCCTGATCCCGATCTACCCCGCCACCGCCAAACTGGAGTCCTGGAAGATCGGCAAGGCGGTGCAGACCGTGCTGCCCAGCGTCCAGGAGGCCGTCGACCCGCTCCCGGAGTCCCTGCGCGAGGGGCGTGGCCTGGTCGAGCTGCCGGAGGCCCTGGTCAAGATCCACCGCCCCGCCACCAAGGCCGACATCGCCGACGCCCGCGCCCGCCTCAAGTGGGACGAGGCGTTCGTCCTCCAGGTCGCCCTGGCCCGCCGCCGCCACGCCGACACCCAGCTCCCCGCCGTCCCCCGCCGCCCCCTCGAGGACGGCCTCCTCACCGCCTTCGACGCCCGCCTCCCCTTCACCCTCACCGAGGGCCAGCAACGCGTCTCCGCCGAGATCTTCACCGACCTCGCCACCGCCCACCCCATGCACCGGCTGCTCCAGGGAGAAGTGGGGTCGGGCAAGACAATGGTGGCGTTGCGCGCCATGCTCGCCGTGGTCGACGCCGGGGGGCAGGCGGCCATGCTCGCGCCCACCGAGGTGCTGGCTCAGCAGCATCACCGGTCGGTCACCGAGATGATGGGGGAACTGGCCGAGGGGGGCCTGCTGGGCGGGTCGGAGCACGGGACCAAGGTGGTGCTGCTGACCGGGTCGATGGGGGCTGCCGCGCGCAGGCAGGCGCTGCTGGACATCGTCACCGGTGAGGCGGGGATCGTCATCGGCACCCACGCGCTCATCGAGGACAAGGTCCAGTTCCACGACCTCGGCCTGGTCGTCGTGGACGAACAGCACCGCTTCGGCGTCGAGCAGCGCGACGCCCTGCGCGGCAAGGGCAAGCAGCCCCCGCACTTGCTCGTCATGACGGCCACCCCGATCCCGCGCACGGTCGCGATGACGGTCTTCGGCGACCTGGAGACCTCGGTCCTCGATCAGCTCCCGGCCGGCCGCTCCCCGATCGCCACCCATGTCGTCCCGGCCGCCGACAAGCCCCACTTCCTCGCCCGCGCCTGGGAACGCGTCCGCGAGGAGGTCGAGAACGGCCACCAGGCGTACGTCGTCTGCCCCCGCATCGGCGACGAGGAGGAGAGCGCCGCCGAGAAGAAGGCCACCGAGGGCGACAAACGGCCCCCGATCGCGGTCCTCGACATCGCCGACCAGCTCGCCCGGGGCCCGCTGAAGGGCCTCAGGGTGGAGGTGCTGCACGGCAGGATGCACCCCGACGACAAGGACGCCGTGATGCGCCGCTTCGCCGCCGGGGAGACGGATGTCCTGGTCGCCACCACGGTCATCGAGGTCGGCGTCAACGTCCCCAACGCCACCGCGATGGTCATCATGGACGCCGACCGCTTCGGCGTCTCCCAGCTCCACCAGCTGCGCGGCCGCGTCGGCCGCGGCTCGGCCCCCGGCCTGTGCCTCCTGGTCAGCGAGATGCCCGAGGCGAGCCCGGCCCGCCGGCGTCTCACCGCCGTCGCCTCCACTCTCGACGGCTTCGAACTCTCCCGCATCGACCTCGAACAACGCCGCGAGGGCGACGTCCTCGGCCAGGCCCAGTCCGGCGCCCGCACCAGCCTCCGGGTCCTGGAGGTGATCGAGGACGAGGAAATCATCGCGGAGGCACGGGAGGAAGCGGCAGCGTTGGTGGCGGCGGACCCGGAGCTGGAGCGCCTCCCCGGCCTGCGCACAGCCCTGGAGGCCCTCCTGGACGAGGAAAGGGAGCAGTACTTGGAGAAGGGCTGAGGTGTCTTTCCCCGAAGGGCGTGGGGAACCGTGTGGTCGACCCCCAGGCACCCGCACCCGCCGGCGCATCAGCAGACCCGCCACCACCTGCGAAAATAGAAGAACCCCCAAGAAGAAGGACCGCTCACATGACCCGCGTGATCGCCGGCACGGCAGGCGGACGCCGCTTGGCCGTCCCGCCGGGGACCGGCACCCGCCCAACCTCCGACCGCGCACGCGAAGCCCTCTTCTCCACCTGGCAATCCCTCCTCGGCACCCCCCTGGACGGCGAACGGGTCCTGGACCTCTACG
>NZ_WWKH01000892.1:0-3291 GCF_009865595.1 Streptomyces sp. SID1328
CTCGGCGAGCGGACGCGTGCCGGAGGGCGCCGGCGCCTCGTCCGCCCCGGCGCCGCCCCACCGCTGCACGGGTATGGCCGCCATGTCCATGCGGCCAGGGTGACAGACAGGCGGGACGCATAAGCACCGAGTCACCGAAGTGAACGCTCGTGACGGCGAACTGTGCTACCGCCCGGCCAGAACACGGTCAATTCCGGTCATGGCCGAAAGAGAACCCACCGGGGCGGCCGAAAACCACCCCGGCGGGTGTTGCTCACGCCTCGCGGGCCCCGTTGTACATCTCGTCGATCAGGCCCTTGTACTCCCGCTCGACCACCGGCCGCTTCAGCTTCAGGCTCGGCGTGATCTCGCCGTGCTCCACGTCGAGGTCGCGCGGCAGCAGCCGGAACTTCTTGATGGTCTGCCAGCGCTGCAGCCCCTCGTTGAGCTGCTTCACGAACCCGTCGACCAGCTCGACGGTCTGCGGCGCGGCCACCACCTCGGCGTACGACTTGCCCTCCAGGCCGTTCTCGGCGGCCCACTGGAGGATCGCGGCCTCGTCGAGCGCGATGAGGGCGGTGCAGTAGTTCCGGTCGGCGCCGTGCACCAGGATGTTGGAGACGTAGGGGCAGACCGCCTTGAACTGGCCCTCGACCTCGGCGGGCGCCACGTACTTGCCGCCCGAGGTCTTGATGAGGTCCTTCTTGCGGTCGGTGATGCGCAGATAGCCGTCGGCGGACAGCTCGCCGATGTCGCCGGTGTGGAACCAGCCGTCGGACTCGAGCACCTCGGCGGTCTTCTCGGGCTGCTGGTGGTAGCCCTCCATGACGCCGGGGCCGCGCAGCAGGATCTCGCCGTCGTCCGCGATGCGCACCTCGCAGCCGGGCAGCGGCTTGCCGACCGTGCCGGTGCGGTAGGCCTCGCCGGGGTTCACGAAGGAGGCGGCGGAGGTCTCGGTGAGGCCGTACCCCTCCAGGATGTGGATGCCGGCGCCGGCGAAGAAGTAACCGATCTCGGGTGCGAGGGCGGAGGCGCCGGAGACGCAGGCGCGCAGCCTGCCGCCGAACGCCTCGCGCAGCTTGCCGTAGACCAGGGCGTCGGCGGCCTTGTGCTTGGCGGCCAGCGCGAACGGCACGGAGGCGGTGCCGGTGCGGCGGAAGCTGTCCTGGGACGCCTTGGCGTACTCGCGGGCGACCTCGGCGGCCCACTGGAAGATCTTGTACTTGGCCGCGCCGCCCTTGCGGGCCTTGGCGGCGACGCCGTTGTAGACCTTCTCGAAGATGCGCGGCACGGCGGCCATGTAGGTCGGCCGGACCACGGGCAGGTTCTCGATGATCTTGTCCACCCGGCCGTCGACCGCGGTGACGTGGCCGACCTCGATCTGGCCGGAGGTGAGGACCTTGCCGAAAACGTGGGCGAGCGGCAGCCAGAGGTACTGCACGTCGTCGGCGGAGACCAGGTCGGTCGAGCCGATGGCCCGCGCCATGTAGGCCCAGTTGTCGTGCGGCAACCGCACGCCCTTGGGGCGACCGGTGGTGCCGGAGGTGTAGATGAGGGTGGCGAGCTGCTCGCGGGTGATCGCGCCGACCCGCTCCTTGATCAGCTCGGGGTGCTGCTCCAGGTAGGCGGTGCCGCGCTTCTCCAGCTCGGCGAGGGTGATCACCCAGTCGCCCGTCTCGGCGCCCGCCGGGTCGATCACGACGACCTTGGTCAGCGCGGGCAGCTCGGCCCGCCGCTCCAGCGCCTTGGCGACCTGCGCGGCGTCCTCCGCGATCAGCACCCGGCTCTCGGAGTCGGACAGGATGAACGACGACTCGTCGGCGTTGGTCTGCGGATAGACGGTGGTGGTGGCACCGCCCGCGCACATGATGCCGAGGTCGGCCAGAATCCACTCGACGCGGGTCGAGGAGGCGAGCGCCACCCGCTGCTCGGACTCGATCCCCAGCTCGATCAGGCCGGCCGCGATCGCGTACACCCGCTCCGCCGCCTGGCCCCAGGTCAGCGACCGCCACTCGTCGGGGCCCTGGCCGGAGGCCACCGGTACCGGGTACCGGTACGCCTCGGCGTCCGGTGTGGCCGCCACGCGCTCCAGGAAGAGGGCCGCCACGGACGGCGGACGGTTCTCGATCAGGGTCTGTGTGTCGCTCACGACATCCTCCGGGGCCCGCGACGGTGCGGCTGACTCGGTGCGGCTGGGTGGACTCACGCTGGTTCTAAGCTGTGGTTCGAAGCTGTTGTTTAACCCGCGAGTAACTAGCGAGCAGGGATCAGGGTAAGGGGCGACCGGCCACCGCGTAAGAGGCCACGGCCTGTCACTTCGCACCGGAACCCCATCGAGATCCGCCCCCCGGCGGCCCTCCGTACGAGCGGGGGCCCGCCGTACGTGTGTACGGCGGGCCCCACTTTGCCCGTTTCGCTCCGACAACTCGGCGCGTCCGGGGCTACTTCTTGCCCTTGCCCGAGCTTCCGGCGCCGTCGTCGCTGGAGAGCACCGCGATGAACGCCTCCTGGGGAACCTCCACGGAACCCACCATCTTCATCCGCTTCTTGCCCTCCTTCTGCTTCTCCAGCAGCTTCCGCTTACGGGAGATGTCACCGCCGTAGCACTTGGCGAGGACGTCCTTGCGGATGGCGCGGATGGTCTCGCGGGCGATGACCCGCGAACCGATGGCGGCCTGGATCGGCACCTCGAACGCCTGCCGCGGGATCAGCTCGCGCAGCTTGGCGACGAGCCGGACCCCGTAGGCGTACGCCTGGTCCTTGTGGGTGACCGCCGAGAAGGCGTCCACCTTGTCGCCGTGCAGCAGGATGTCGACCTTGACCAGGGAGCTGCTCTGCTCGCCCGTGGGCTCGTAGTCCAGGGAGGCGTAGCCACGGGTCTTGGACTTGAGCTGGTCGAAGAAGTCGAACACGATCTCCGCGAGCGGCAGCGTGTAGCGGATCTCGACCCGGTCCTCGGAGAGGTAGTCCATGCCGAGCAGGGTGCCGCGCCGGGTCTGGCACAGCTCCATGATCGAGCCGATGAACTCGGACGGCGCGAGGATCGTGGCGCGCACGACCGGCTCGTACACGTCCGCGATCTTGCCCTCGGGGAACTCGCTGGGGTTGGTCACCGTGTGCTCGGTGCCGTCCTCCATGACCACGCGGTAGACCACGTTGGGCGCGGTGGCGATGAGGTCGAGGCCGAACTCGCGCTCCAGCCGCTCCCGGATCACGTCCAGGTGCAGCAGACCGAGGAAGCCGACGCGGAAACCGAAGCCGAGGGCGGCGGAGGTCTCCGGCTCGTAGACCAGGGCGGCGTCGTTGAGCTGG
>NZ_WWKH01000893.1:0-2091 GCF_009865595.1 Streptomyces sp. SID1328
CGGCGCGGCCACCGGGAGCAGTGCCCCCGACATCCGTCCCGCCGCGCAGCCCGCCGCGGTGGCGAGCACCGCCAGCAGCATCCCCTCCGGCCGGCCGTCGTGCGCCGCCGCCGACATCAGCGACCAGGCCGCGCACAGCCCGAGCAGGATCATCCCCGCACCGTCGGACACCCTTCGTCCCGCACGGTCCGCGTCCGGCCCGGACGCGCACTCCATCCCCGTCGACGCCACCCGTAGCCCCTCGCACCCGGTCCCCCGACCTGTGGCCGCACCTCGCGACGGCATCCGGCCGGGACCGGCCGCACCGCCGAGGCTCGGATCACGCTAATGGCTGCGGGCCGATTTGTGGACGAGTTGCGCGGGAATGCCGTGATGACCGGCATGTCAGGGGGTGTGCGGACCGCCGTACACTCCCCAGGGTGACCGTCACCGCAACTTCCGTGGACCGGCCGGACCGGCTCCAGCAGCCTCCGGCCAAGGGCGCGCGAGCCCGTTTGATCCGCCTGGTCCCGGCCCTCGTGTCCGCGCTGAGCGGCGTGCTCCTCTACATCAGCTTCCCGCCCCGCACCCTGTGGTGGCTGGCGCTGCCCGCCTTCGCCGGTTTCGCCTGGGCGCTGCGCGGCCGGACCTGGAAGACGGCGCTCGGCCTCGGCTACCTCTTCGGCCTCGGCTTCCTGCTGCCGCTCCTGGTGTGGACCGGCGTGGAGGTCGGCCCCGGCCCCTGGATCGCCCTGGTCGTCATCGAGGCGGTCTACATCGCCCTGGTCGGCGCCGGCGTCGCCGCCGTGTCCCGGCTGCCCGGCTGGCCCGTGTGGGCGGCGGCGCTGTGGACCGCCGGAGAAGCGGTACGCGCGCGGATGCCGTTCGGCGGCTTCCCCTGGGGCAAGGTCGCCTTCGGTCAGGCGGACGGCGTCTTCCTGCCGCTCGCGGCGCTGGGCGGCACCCCGGTGCTCGGCTTCGGCGTCGTCCTGTGCGGCTTCGGCCTCTTCGAGATCGTCCGGCTGGTCCTGCGCCGCCGCGACAGCGAGGTACGGCGGTGCGCCGCCGCCGTCGCGCTGCTCAGTGTCGCGGTGCCGGTGGTGGGCGCGGTCGGCGCCCGTGCGCTGGTCAGCGACAAGGCCGAGGCGGGGACCGCGACCGTGGCGGTGATCCAGGGGAACGTGCCGCGCGCGGGGCTGGAGTTCAACGCCCAGCGGCGCGCCGTGCTCGACTACCACGCGCAGGAGACCCGCCGTCTCGCCGCCCGGGTCGCGGCGGGCAAGGAGCCGCGCCCCGACTTCGTGCTCTGGCCGGAGAACTCCTCCGACATCGACCCCTTCGCGGCCCCCGACGCGGCCGCCGTCATCCAGGGCGCCGCCGAGGCGATCGACGCGCCCGTCTCGGTCGGCTCGGTCGTCGAGCGGGACGGCAGGCTCCTGAACGAGCAGATCCTCTGGGACCCGGTCAAGGGACCGCTCCAGACCTATGACAAGCGCCAGGTGCAGCCCTTCGGTGAGTACCTCCCGATGCGCTCGCTCATCGGCGCGATCAACGGCGAGTGGACCAGCATGGTCCGCCAGGACTTCAGCCGGGGCGACAAGCCGGGCGTCTTCGGCTTCGGCCGCGTCAAGGTCGGCCTCGCCACCTGCTACGAGGCCGCGTTCGACTGGGCGGTGCGGGACACCGTCACCCACGGCGCCCAGATGATCTCCGTGCCGAGCAACAACGCCACCTTCGACCGCAGCGAGATGACCTACCAGCAGCTCGCCATGTCCCGCGTCCGCGCCGTCGAGCACAGCCGCACCGTGACCGTGCCCGTGACCAGCGGTGTCAGCGCGGTGATCATGCCGGACGGGCGGGTCGCGCGGCACACCGGCATGTTCGTCCCCGCCCACATCGACATGAAGGTGCCGCTGCGCACCTCCGAGACGCCCGCGACCCGGCTCGGCATCCTGCCCGAGGTGGCGCTGCTGCTGGTCGCGGCGGGCGGTCTGGGCTGGGCGGGCGCGGTGGCGGCACGCGGCCGGCGGGCCTCCGGCGGCTAGCCGTAGGACCGGCCGGACGCGCCTGGTCGTGGCGGCCGGCCGGAGTCCGGCCGTTTAGGGTCGGGGC
>NZ_WWKH01000091.1:0-2135 GCF_009865595.1 Streptomyces sp. SID1328
GTTCTCGGCGGTCACAGCTTCGTCACCCCCTTGGCGACGAGTGCCACCAGCGCGAAGGCCGCGAGCACGGTGACGACGAAGGCCAGGTCGGCCATCTTGGGACTCCTGAACGGACTGGGGTCGAAAGGGGAACGCTTCGAGGAAACCCCTGCTCCAAGGAGTTGGGGCCCCACGTTGACGCCTCTCATACGGGCAGGGGCGCGGCCTTGACGGGTCTCTGACGGGGGGCGCGCGGCGGAGCGCGGCGATGGGGGCGTGCTTCCCTCGATCGAACGAGTTTGGGGACGGCGGCCCTTGGCGCGCCGGGCCGAGCGGCGGATGGGAACACGCGTTCCGGAAATTGCCTCGCCCAAGCCGTGACAAGGCCGGTGTCCGGAGCGTTTTTAGAGCACCAGTTCACTTCCCGCTCGGATGGAGGAGATCGACGACATGCGTACGTTCACCCCCGGTTCCGCCCAGGTCATCTGCCGCGCGCTCGTCGTCGACCGCGAGGGGCGCGTCCTGCGGGTACGGGACCCTGCGGAGTTGCCCGGTGCGCGGGCCGAGGCGGGCGACCGCACCTTGCTGGAGGCCGCGCTGCGGGCGGTGACCGAGCAAACCGGGCTCGCACCGGGTGGCCTGTGCCTGACCCCGGAGCTGCTGACCGCTCCGGTCCATGTCGAGGCGGTGGGACCGGCCCGTTACGAGTTCACCTTCGCCCTGTATCTGGCCCGCGAGCTGCCAGAACCCCTCGAGGCCGACTGGTCACCGGTCGAGCAGCTCGACCCGGGCTCCCTGAAAGCCAAGTTGCGCGCCCTGAACCTGGACGGAAGACCGGCTCCGGTGAACGCCTCGGCACTGATCCACGACGGTGACGGCCGCTACCTCCTCCACCTGCGCGACAACCTCCCGGGCATCTGGGAGCCGGGAACCTTCGCCCTGCTCGGCGGCGGCCGGGAGCCGGGGGACCGCACGCTGGAGGACACCCTCCGGCGGGAGCTGGCCGAGGAAGTACCGGGTCTCGACCCGGCCTGCCTGGAGCCGTACGCCGTCGAGGAGGCCACCGGTGCCGATGGGCTGTGCGTGCCCGTACATGTCTTCTCGGGTCGCTGGACCGGCGATCCGGACGGGGTGGGGCTGGCGGAGGGGGTGCTGCTGCGCTGGTTCCGTCCGGACATGCTGCACCGGCTGCGGCTGAGCACCGGCACGCGTGAACTCATCCTGCGCCACGCGGCGGCCCCGGCTGTGCGGGCCCCGGTGATCCCCCGCCCGGCGAAGGCACGGGACGCGGGCGGCACGGAGCTGAACATCGTCGGCGTCCATCTGTACACCGAGGACGACGACGGCCGTGTCCTGCTCGGGCTGCGCCACCCGGACGCGGCCTTCGCGGGCTCCACCTGGCACTTTCTGGCCGGGCACTGCGAGCGGGAGTCGGCCGTCGCGTGCCTGGTGCGGGAGGCGTACGAGGAGGCCGGGCTGGTGATCGACCCCGCCGACCTGGAGCTGGCCCATGTGGTGCACGTGCTGCACGGACCGAGGGCGCGGCCGCGCATGCAACTGGTCTTCCGCGCGCGCCGCCTGGGCGGGAAACCGTGGCTGAGGGAGCCGGACAAGTGCCTCGCCTGGCGCTGGTGGGACCCGGACGGGCTGCCGGAACCGCTCGTGCCCTACGCCCGCACGGCCATCGACGGCATCCGGACGGGCCGTACCTACTCGGAGACGGGCTGGTACCCGGCATGAGCGGCCGGCAGCGTCAGACCGTGCCGGTCGACGTGCATCTGATCCTGCGTCGGGAAACCGGCGCCGGCCCGGAGGTGCTGGTGTCACGCCGGGCCGGGGCGGTGTACGCGGCCGGGCTCTGGCATCTGCCCTCCGGGCATCTGGACGGCCCGCACGAGGACGTGGTCGACGCGCTGGTCCGGGAGGCGCGCGAGGAGACCGGTGCCGTCATCGACCGGGCCGATGTGCGCACCGCCGTCACCGTGCACCATCGCGCGCCCGGCGGTTCGGCCCGCGTCGGCTTCTTCTTCGAGGTGCGGCGGTGGGCGGGCGAGCCACGGGTCATGGAGCCGGATGTCTGCGACGCCATGACCTGGGTCCCGCTGGACGCGCTGCCCGCCGCGACGGTGGCGTACTGCCGGGCCGGCCTGGACGCG
>NZ_WWKH01000894.1:0-3742 GCF_009865595.1 Streptomyces sp. SID1328
GAGTTCCGGGCGGCGCTGGAGAACCCGGCCAACGCGGAATTGGTGGCCACGCCCGCCTTCCAGAAGCTGCTGGAGGAAGCCTCCGCCTAGCGCCCGGACGCCACCGACGCACCGATACGGAAGGTAGTGGGGACGGCAAAGTGGACCGACGCGGACGCGCCGAGGCCAGAGTCTTCCGGGAGTCCGCCCCGGGTGAACGCATCGACCCGAGCTGAGGATGCGAGGCAGCGCGACCGCGCTGAGCATTGACGTGTGAGGGCGATGGCGTCTCGGGTCCAGGCGCTTGGTGACCCTCGCACCGATCCGTGGCAGGAGAGTCCGGCGATGACTCCGACACCAGGTGCACCTCAGTCAGCACACCCCGACCGGCCGGGCGCCTCGGAGGGGGTGTGCAGCGAGTTCACCGTATTCGCCAAGATCAAGCCGGGGCATACGGAAGCGCTGCGTGAGCTGCTGGCCGACATCGAAGGAAAGTCGGCCGACGAAGGGAACCGCGCGGCCATACAACAGATCGGCACCCTGCACGACGCACGCTACGTGATCTTCGAAAACGGCACCCGCTTCATGTTCGCCAGCGTCTTCGACGGTTCCTGGGACACCTACATCGACGACTTCGCCAAGACGGTGGTCGGGCAGGTCTTCGAACAGGTCTTCTCGCACACCGAGGGGTTCCCTGGCATCAAGGACCCGGAGGTGAAGGAGTGGTTCCTGGCCCATCAGGCGCCCGCAGGGGCTTTCTTCAGCGCCTATCCGGATCTGACCGTCCGGCAGATCTGGAGGGACCACGAAGTGGACGAGGCGTTCGAAGAGGTTCTGGACACCCCTGAGTTCCGGGCGGCGCTGGAGAACCCGGCCAACGCGCAGCTGGTGGCCACACCGGCCTTCCGGCACCTGCTGGAGCTGGCCGCCAGCTAGGCAGGTCGCGAGCGGCACCCCAGCACTCACCGCCGACCCGATGCCGACGGACCGCGTCGGCGGGCGCGGGCAACCCACCGAGGGCTGCCAGGGCTACGACTGATGTGGAGCACAAGGCATCATGAACACAACAGCAGAGGGCGGCGCGGGCACCGTACGTGTCGAGATCGACGACATCCAGAGCGGAGCACTGCGCCCCCGGCCCGTCCCGTACGAGGGAAGGTACCTCTTCCTGCGCGTCGACGACCGACACGCCGGGCGCGCCCTGCTGCGGCGGCTGCTCCCGCTGACCGCGGCCGGCCTGCCCACGGACCCGAGCCAGGATGCCTGGGTTGCCGTGGCGTTCACCTACGAGGGGCTGCGGGCCCTGGGGGTGCCGCAGGAGTCGCTGGACAGCTTCCCGCAGGCGTTCCGCGAGGGCATGGCCGCCCGGGCCGAGCTGATCGGCGACGTGGGCGAGAGTGCGCCGGCCCACTGGGAGGCACCGTTCGGCACGGGCGATGTCCACATCGCGTTGAGCGCCCTCTCCTCCGACGCGGCGCAGCTCGACAAGGAGCTGGAGCGGGTCCGGGTCGCGTTCGAGGACACCCCCGGTGTCCAGGTGATCTGGCAGCAGGAGGTCCGCCAGCTCCCGACCGGGCGCACCACCTTCGGTTTCCGTGACGGCATCAGCCATCCGAACATCGAGGGCGTCGGGCTGCCCGGCTCCAACCCGCAGGAAGCCCCCATCAAGGCCGGCGAGTTCATCCTCGGCTACCCCGACGAGACGGGGAACCTGCCTCCTATGCCCACCCCCGATGTGCTGGGCCGGAACGGCACCTACGCTGCTGTGCGCAAGGCGCACACCAATGTGGCGGCCTGGCGCCGGTTTCTGCGGGCGAACAGCTCCAGCGCCGAGGAGGAGGACCTCCTGGCAGCGAAGATGGTCGGGCGCTGGCCGAGCGGAGCACCGCTGGCGCTGGCGCCGGAACACGACGATCCGGAGCTGGCGGCGGATCCGCACCGCGTCAACAATTTTCTGTACCGGGAGCACGACGATCGCGGCTTCCGGTGCCCCGCAGGTGCGCACATCCGGCGCACCAACCCCCGCGATGCCACCATCATCGGCGACGCACGCATGCATCGCCTCATCCGCCGCGGCACCACCTACGGTCCGCCGCTGCCGGAGGGTGTGCTGGAAGACGACGGCGCCGACCGCGGTCTGGTCGGAGTGTTCCTCGGCGCCCATCTGGAACGGCAGTTCGAGTTCATCAAGGCCGAGTGGATCAACGACGGCAATTTCGTCGGCTACCCCGGCGAGAAGGACGCGGTGGCCGGGCATCACGGCGGGACCGACACCCTGACCATCCCGGAGAAGCCCGTCCGGCGGCGTCTGCGGAACCTGCCCAGCTTCGTGGTCACGCGGGGCGGTGAGTACTGCTTCGTACCGGGGCTGCGCGCCCTGCGCTGGCTCGCTGAGCTGGAGGACTGAGGGCGGTTTCCACCGCGGTCTTCGAGGAGGGTTCGACACCATGGCAGCACAGTTCGTCCGCTATACGTCTGACGTTGAGGCCGACGATCCGGACTTCGACCGCAACGTGCAGACGGTGATCAGCAAGACCGAGAGCTATATCGCCGACTCCGTCGAAGCCGGTGGCACCGGCCAGGCCCTGCGAGATGCCCACGCCAAGGGCTACGGGCTGGTCCGGGGGGAAGTGGAGATCCTGGACGGGCTACCCCCCGAGTACGCCCAAGGTATCTACGCGACGCCGAGGACCCACGACGCGCTCATCCGCTTCTCCAACGGCTCGCCGCACGCCGGAGCCGACGCACGCCTGGGTGCCGCCACCGGACTGGCGCTGAAGATGTTCGACATCCCCGGCCCGACCCTGCTGGAAGACGAACCGGACACGGGCACCTTCGACTACGCGAACATCAACGGACCGATCTTCTTCTGCAACACGGTCGAGGACTACCTGTTCATCCAGGAACTGTTCCTGGAGGCGCCGGCCTACTTCTCGCAGGGACGCCCCGGAGCACATCGCTTCTTCACCGAGTTCCTGACCGGAAAGGGGACCCTGGACCAGGACAACTGGGCGTGGGACGAGTTCCTGGCCTTCCTGCGCCTGTCGAAGACCCCTCCCGCGAACGTACTGCTGTCGAGCTACTGGACGATGGGCGCGGTCCGGCACGGCGACTACATCGCCAAGGTCCGCTTCACCCCCGACCCGGCCGCCGCCGCCGCGGTGGAGCGGCGCGACATCGACCCGACCTCCGCGGCGGAGGTCTTCCGCCCGGCCCTGCAGGCCGAGCTGCAGACACGGCCCTACGCCTTCGACATCCAGGTCCAGCTCTGCACCGACCTGGAGCGCATGCCGGTGGAGGACCTCACCGTGGAGTGGCCCGAGAAGCTCTCGCCGTCCGTCACTGTGGCAAAACTGCGGCTGCCACAGCAGGACATCTCCAGCCCGGAGAACCTGGAGAAGATGGACGCGCTGTCCTTCACGCCCTGGCGGGTCACCGCCGAGCACGCCCCCCTCGGCAACATCATGCGGGCCCGCAAGGAGGTCTACCGGCACTCATCCATCGCACGCCACAAGCTCAACCAGCAGCCGCGCAAAGAGCCGCGCAGCGTCGACGAGGTGCTCGGCCCCTCCCGGTGAAGCCGTCCGGCGCCACGGCAAGCACCCAGTTCACTCCTGGGAGGCGTCGGCACGGCGTACGGCCCCGGACGGGGAGTCCGAGGCCGAGTGGAACCCCTCCCTGGGGAATCAACCCCAGGTCGGAGCGGTAACGCGTTGTGCCCCCGGCAGGATTCGAACCTGCGACACCCGCTTTAGGAGAGCGG
>NZ_WWKH01000895.1:0-1754 GCF_009865595.1 Streptomyces sp. SID1328
CCCGCCCCAGCCGCATCCCGCGCCCGTCCACCGCGAGGCCCGGCAGCAGCACCACGTCCGCCTCCGTCACCGCGTCGGGTCCGAGGCGCGGCCCGGCGGGCTCGGCCAGCTCCATCCGCCCGCCGTACCGGACCACCGCCAGTGAGCCGGGTCCGGTGTACGGGCCCCAGTCGAGGTCGTCGTCGGGGAGCAGTACCGGGAGCAGCACGCGGGTGCCGCGCTCGCGCAGTGCCTCCAGGAGCGCTGCCGTACCGGGCTCGGTGCCGACCGAGACGTAGGCGGCGACCGTGCGGGCGGCGGCGAGTTCGGGCAGGGCGAGGGCGTGCGCGGCGAGGGCGCGCTCATGGGCGAGAAGCTCTTCCGCGCTCAACCCCCGTCTATTCGCCAGGAGTTCACGCCGCAGACCCCTCTTCGCGGGGTCGTTCGCACGTTCGTCGGATTCCACCTGTGGCCGCCTCCATTTCGGTCCGCGATTATCACGCTCACCTAAGCGGAGCAGGGGATTTCCCCCCAAGGGCACCGGTTAGAGTGGCGCGCATGACTGAGTTGCACCCGAGGATCAGCAAGGCTGTCATTCCGGCGGCCGGGCTGGGTACCCGCTTTCTGCCCGCGACCAAGGCGACGCCCAAGGAGATGTTGCCGGTCGTGGACAAGCCGGCCATCCAGTACGTGGTCGAGGAGGCGGTGACGGCGGGCCTCGAGGACGTCCTCATGGTCACCGGACGCAACAAGCGTCCGCTGGAGGACCACTTCGACCGCAACTACGAGCTGGAGTCCGCTCTCGGCAAGAAGGGCGACGCCGACCGCCTCGCCAAGGTCCAGGAGTCCAGCGACCTGGCCACCATGCACTACGTCCGCCAGGGCGACCCCCGCGGCCTCGGCCACGCAGTGCTGTGCGCCGCCCCGCACGTCGGCAACGAGCCCTTCGCGGTTCTCCTCGGCGACGACCTGATCGACCCCCGCGACCCCCTGCTCCAGCGCATGATCGAGGTGCAGGAACAGCACGGCGGCAGCGTGATCGCCCTCATGGAGGTCGCCCCCGAGCAGATCCACCTCTACGGCTGTGCGGCCGTGGAGAGCACCGAGGACGGCGACGTCGTCAAGGTGACCGGCCTGGTCGAGAAGCCCGACCCGGCGGACGCCCCGTCCAACTACGCCATCATCGGCCGCTACGTCCTGGACCCGCACGTCTTCGACATACTGCGCAAGACCGAGCCCGGCCGGGGCGGCGAGATCCAGCTCACCGACGCCCTCCAGCAGCTCGCGGAGGACGAGAAGGTCGGCGGTCCGGTGCACGGCGTCGTCTTCAAGGGCCGCCGCTATGACACCGGCGACCGTGCCGACTACCTGCGTGCCATTGTCCGTCTCGCGTGCGAACGTGAGGACCTGGGCCCGGACTTCAGGACCTGGCTGCGCAGTTTCGTCGCCGAGGAGATGCAGGAAAGTTGAGCACCGCCGCGAACCGTCCCGTCGGACCGGACCACGTGTGGTCGGTGGACGAGCACCTGGAGGACATTCTCAGCACCGTCCGCCCGCTCGACCCCATCGAGCTCCAGCTCCCCGACGCGCAGGGCTGTGCGCTGGTCGACGACGTCATGGTGCCGGTGTCCCTGCCGCCCTTCGACAACAGCTCCATGGACGGTTACGCGGTACGGGTCACGGACGTGGCCGGGGCGAGCGAGGAGTACCCGGCGGTCCTGGACGTGGTCGGTGACGTCGCCGCCGGCGACGCCGCCCCGGTCCAGGTCGGCCCC
>NZ_WWKH01000896.1:0-11656 GCF_009865595.1 Streptomyces sp. SID1328
TGGGGCGACCGGTCGGGGACGTCGTCGGTACCGGGAGGCCGGCCGTGGCCTCGGGGCCCGTACCGCCCATCGGCTGTTCGCCCTGGGCCGCGGTGGGGCGGGTGCGGTCGGCGGGCTGGTGGTTCAGGGCGGCGGCGAGGGTGAGGCCACCGCCGACCAGGGCGACGGCGGTCGCCAGGGCGGCCCTGCGGCGCGTCTTCCTCCAACGGGACTGCTCACGACGCCGGGCCGCGCGGCCACTGCCCGACGGCACCTCCGCCGGACGGTGCGGGGCGGCGATCGGCGGGGGCACCGACCTGCCACGACGGGGCGCCGGCACGTCCTCATCGCCGGGCTGCCGCACGGCGTACCGGCTTGTGCGGACCGGCATCGGGGCCAGGTCCGGGGAGGCGCAGACACCGCAGCCGGGGCAGACCAGGGCGCCGTTCAGATGCCGACGGCAGGCGGAGCAGTAGTCCATTCGCGGTCTTCCTGGGTCGACGGGCGCGGGTGAGCGCCCGCCACCGTAACGGGACCATCAGCAGAGTGTGTGCGCCCCATGTGGCCCTCCTGCACACATTCCCAGCGGATTCCGGGTGGCTGGAACGGGTGTGGCCGGAAGCGATGTGGGCGCCCCCCGTGTGGGCGGGCCCCATGTGGTCTGGCCCCATGTGGGCGCGCTCCATGTGGTCCAGCCCTGTGGGCGCATGCCATGTGGCCCGACTCCAGGTCGCCGCACCCCATGTGCCCCGGCCCCAGGGCGCCTGGTGACCCGGCTCACACCCCCACATGTCACACCCCCGTCACCCCGCCCGTCGTAACCGTGAATCCACCGGAACCGACCCACAGGAGCGCACCCATGACCGCCCGCCTCAACCCCTTCGCCATCCCCGCCACCGCCAAGATCATCAAGCACATCAACGCGGCCGGAATGGTGGTCTCGGACTCCACCCTCCCCGCTGCCACCCAGGAGCTGGTGAAGATCCGCGCCAGCCAGATCAACGGCTGCGGCTTCTGCCTCGACATGCACACCAAGGAGGCCGCGCACGCGGGCGAGACCCCGCTCCGGCTGAACATGGTCGCCGCCTGGCGCGAGGCCACCGTCTTCACCGACGCCGAGCGCGCCGCCCTCGAACTGGCCGAGCAGGGCACCCGGCTCGCCGACACGCCGGGCGCCGTCACCGACGAGGCGTGGGCGAACGCGGCCAAGCACTACGACGAGGACCAGCTCGCGGCCCTGGTCTTCCTGATCGGCCTCATCAACGCCTACAACCGCATGAACGTCATGATCCGCATGCCCGCCGGCGACTACCAGGTCGGTCAGCCGGCCTGAGCCGGACCCGGGCCGGAACCTCCTGGGGCATCCGGAGGTGAGACGGCGTGTGCGCCCCACCGCGCGCACGCCCCTCGCTTATCGTCGGCCAAACACCGACATCCGGAGTGCAAATGGGAAAAACGGATGAGCTGGTGGGAGTGGTCGACAGGGCGGCAACGGTCGTCATCCCCACCGCTCCACCGGCCCGCCCCAGCCCCGTACGCCCGCTGCTCGCCCTCACCGCCGCCGCGGCCGCCGGGATCACGGTGCTGCTGCTCGCCCGCGCCGGAGTGCTCGACCGGCCCGCCGTACAGGCGTGGCGCACGGTCTGCCTGGCGATCACCGTGCAGGCGCTGCCGTTCCTGATCCTCGGCACCGTGCTGTCCGGCGCGATCAACGCGTTCGTCCCGGCCGACCTGTTCACCCGCGTGCTGCCCAGGCGGGCCGCGCTCGCCGTACCGGTCGCGGGGATCGCGGGCGCGGTGCTGCCGGGGTGCGAGTGCGCGTCCGTACCGGTCGCCAACAGCCTGATCCGGCGGGGTGTCACCCCGGCCGCCGCCTTCGCCTTCCTGCTGTCCGCGCCCGCGATCAACCCGATCGTGCTCACCGCCACGGCGGTCGCCTTCCCCGGCAACCCCGCGATGGTCGCCGCCCGGCTGGCCGCCTCGCTGGCCACCGCCGCCGTGATGGGCTGGCTGTGGCTCTGCCTCGGCAAGGAGAAGTGGCTGCGCCCGGCCGTACGGCACACCGGCCACCAGCACGGGCACAGCCGCTGGGCCGAGTTCCGCCAGGGCTTCCAGCACGACTTCCTGCACGCCGGTGGCTTCCTGGTGCTCGGCGCGATGGCAGCGGCCACCTTCAACGTCGCCGTACCGCGCACCGTGCTCGACGCCTTCTCCGGCTCGCCCTGGCTCTCCGTACTGTTCCTCGCCGGGCTCGCCGTCCTGCTCGCCGTCTGCTCGGAGGCGGACGCCTTTGTGGCGGCGTCACTCACAGGCTTCTCCCCCACAGCCCGGCTCGCCTTCATGGTGGTCGGCCCCATGGTGGACCTGAAGCTGATCGCCCTTCAGGCGGGCACCTTCGGCCGCGCCTTCGCCGTACGGTTCTCCGCCGCGACCACGGTCGTCGCCGTCGCCGCCAGCGCCCTGACCGGAGGCGTGCTGCTGTGAGACGCCCCGCCCAGACCGCCCTGCTCGCCCTCATCGGCGCCGGCCTGCTGCACACGGCCCTCTTCACCGACCTCTACCTGCGCTACGTCAAGGAGGGCCTGCGCCCCGTCCTGATCGCGTCCGGCGTCGTCCTGCTGCTCCTCGGCGCCGTGAACGCCTGCCTCGACCTGCGCGGAAACCGGGAGCCCCACGAGTCCCACGACCACCACGAAGCCCACTCACCCGGCCACGACCACTCCACCGCCCCCACGGTCGCCTGGCTCCTCGCCCTCCCCGCCCTCAGCCTCCTCCTCTACGCCCCGCCCGCCCTCGGCGCGTACACGGCGGCCCACTCCAACGGGAAACCGGTCGCCACCACCCCGAAGGAACGTTTCCCCGCCCTCCCCGCGACCTCCCCGCTTCCCCTGACCCTCACCGGCTTCACCCAGCGCGTCCAGCAGGACCCCACGCTGGCGATCAGGGGCCGGCAGGTGCAGCTCACCGGTTTCGTCACCCCGGCCGGGGCAGGCGGCGGCTGGTACCTGACCCGGATCATCTTCACCTGCTGCGCCGCCGACTCCCAGACCGTCAAGGTCCGCGTCCACGGCTCCGACGCCCCGCCCGCCAACACCTGGCTCGCGGTCACCGGCACCTGGCACCCCGCGGGCCGCCTCGGCACGAAGACCGCCGAGGCCGCGCTCGACGTCCGGGAGACCCACCCCATCGCCCAGCCGGTCAACGCGTACACGGACGACCTCCCGCTGACCCCGTCGTAGGCGCGGCCGCCGCGCTGCGTCCCGTCCCGCCCCCCGCGATACGCTGGTGACCGGCCGCGCCTCAACGCCGCCGACAGTCCCTACTTGCGATGGAGCGCGCCCGCCTGCGCGGGCCTCGGCGAGTAGGAGACGTACGCCCATGAAACGACCCACGACGAACGAACCCGTCGACCCCGACCTCGACCTGCGCTCTCCCGCCCAGTGGCAGGAGGCGTGGCGCGGTCAGGGCCCGGTCGTGGCGGTGGTCGCGGCAGGCGGCGCGACCGGTGCGACGGCCCGGTACGCGGCGTCACTGCTGTGGCCCGTCGCGAACCCCGGCTTCCCCTGGACCACCCTGCTGGTCAACGTGACCGGCTGCGCGGTCATCGGCGTCTTCATGGTGCTGATCAGCGAGGTATGGACGGCGCACCGGCTGGTCCGGCCGTTCTTCGGGACGGGGGTGCTGGGGGGCTTCACCACGTTCTCCACGTACGCCGTCGAGATCGAGCGGCTGGTGAACGCCGGTGAGGCGCGCACCGCCCTCGCGTATCTGGCCGCGACCCTGTTCGCGGCCCTCGGCTCGGTCGGACTCGCGGTGGCGCTGACGCGCCGCGTCCTGGCCCGGAGGCAGCGATGACCACGACACGGCTGACCGGCGACGCCCTCGGGATGACGATCATCGGCGAGCACGACACCCACCGCCACAAGCCGCTCTGCAGCGAGATCGTGCACCGCGCGCACGCGGCCGGTCTCGCGGGTGCCAGCGTGTTCCGGGGCATCGAGGGTTTCGGCGCGTCCTCCCTGATCCACACCGCCCGGCTGCTCTCCCTGAACGAGGAACTGCCGGTGGCGATCGTCATCGTCGACACCCCGGAGCGGGTACGGGCGTTCCTGCCGCAACTGGACGAGCTGGTGGAGTCGGGGCTGGTGATCCTGGACGACTGCGAGGTCATCCGCTACGCCGGCAGCCACTCGGGCCGCCACTCCCGGCGTCACCCGGGCAAGGAGAAGAAGGCGTGAACTGGCTCCTCGTGATCATCGGCGGCATGGCCGGAGCCCCGCTGCGCTACCTCACCGACCGCGCCGTCCAAAAACGCCACGACGCCGTCTTCCCCTGGGGCACCTTCACGGTCAACGTCCTCGGCTGCTTCATCCTCGGCCTCCTGACCGGCGCGGTCGCAGCGGGCGCCGCCTCTTCCCACACCCAACTCCTCCTGGGCACCGGCCTGTGCGGCGCCCTCACCACGTACTCCACCTTCTCCTACGAGACCCTCCGCCTCACGGAGGACGGCGCCCGCTTCCTGGCGGCGGCCAACGTGGTGGGAAGCGTGGTGGCGGGCCTGGGAGCGGCCTTCACGGGCACGGCGTGCGCAGAGGCGATCTGGGCGTGATGCCGACTCGTACGACGCCCGCCGGACCCCCCTCGGAGAAGATGCCCCCATGCCCCCTGAGCCCTGGCCCACCCACCTCGTCAACCCCCAGGGCTTGAAGGCGATTTACGGCGCCAAGCCGCCACCCCTCACCGCCGTACGGCTCCGGCAGCTCACCCTCCACGAGGACGGCCCCGCCCTCACGCTCCGCCTCGACCTGCCGTACCCCGCCGACCCGCCCTGGAAATGGGCGGCGCAGGGCTTCAACACCGTGCAGACCGAGCTGGCGTTCACCGGCCTGAGCGCCCTCACCCTGCACGGCTTCGGCACCGAGATCACGGCGGACGTCACCCTCACGGCGGCCGGGGACGGAGTCGCCGTACACGTCACCGCCCCCGGGACCACCGTCGAAGCGGTCGCCCGGACCGTCTACCTGGCGGCGCTGAGGGCCTACGCCCAGGAGTGACGTTCGTGCGCCGACCGGTCCGGCAGTGGCCGGCGCTCGACGCCCGCCTCGCGACGGAGCTCACGTACGGCTGCGGGTCACCGGCGGCCGGGCCGTCAGCGCGGTGTGTCGTCGTGAGCGAGTGCGTTCTCCCTCAGGTTTGTCTCCCTGCGCAGTGTTCTGGTGAACCATGCGCCGTAGCGGTTCCCCAGGAAGGGAGCAGAGGCTCCGTGGAGGATGACGCTCAGGCCGACGGTCACGGCGACGACTCCGCTCAGCAGGGTTCCCCCCGGCAGGTGTTCCTCGTACGCGAGCAGGCCGAACACGAGGGAGGCGAGCCCGCGCGGACCGAACCAGCCGATGTAGGCCACGGAGGTGGCGCGCAGCCCGGTGCCGATCAGCGCGAGAGCGACCGGCAGCATCCGGACGACGGTGAGGCTGAGCAGCGCGTAGACGACCATCCGCCACGTCAGGTGCTGGAGCGTCGGTCCGAGGATGACCGCGCCGAAGACGAGGAAGCTCAGCGAGGCGAGCAGGAGGCCGAGCCGTTCGGTGAACGTCGTGCTGTGCACGGGGTCCGAGTCCTCGGGACGCAGGTTCGGACCGGCGGGTGCCCGCCGCAGGTGGACGCCGAAGGCCAGGCCGGCGGCCCAGGAACCGATGAAGCCGCTTCCCTCGCCCATGAGACACAGCGCGTAGGCGACGGCCGGAACGGCGAGGACCAGCAACTGCCGCCAGTCGGAGGTGCTCCACCCCTTGGTCAGCGACCAGCGCAGCAGACTCGCCCCGGCCCAGCCGGCGGCGATGCCGATCCCGCTGCTCAGCAGCAGCGCCCGCAGGAACGTCTCGGCCACGCCCGGACGACCGTGGCCCTCACCGGCCGCCGCGAGCGCCAGCACGAAGAACGGGAGCGCCAGACCGTCGTTCAGACCGGATTCCACGGACAGGCCGCCGCGGATCAGCGGCGGCACCCGCTTGTTGGAGAAAGCCTGCTGCCCGAGCGCGGCGTCCGTCGGCGCGAGGATGACGGCGGCCAGGGCCAGTTCCCACACACCGAGGCCGGGCAGCAGGGGCCAGGCCGCCAGCCACCCCAGAGCCATCGTGGCCGGCAGTCCCACCACGAGCAGCCGCAGCGGCAGGAACTCCTCCCGGCGCAGGTCCCGGAGCCTGATTGCCGCCGCGTCCGCGAACAGCAGGAGCACCAGCGCACTCTCCAGCAGCGTCCGTGTGACCTCGGGGTCCTTCGCACGGTCCAGCACATCCAGGCCCAGCGGGCCGATCGCCACACCCACGAGCATGAACACCAGCGGTCCCGAGAGCACCGTGGTCGACAGGCGCCGCGAGAACAGCCCATAGCCGACGACCACACACCCGGCGGCCACGACGGCCCAGCCGTTCATCCGCACTCCTCACGCCGGACACCCGTCGTCGCCAGGGCGGTCGCGCCGTCCCGTCACGCAGAGACACGAAGTCCGACCCTACGTCGCCTCCGGCCGGCCCTGCGGAAACCTTGGGCCGAACCCGCCCAGCCCGGCTCGGTCGGCCCAACGAGAGGTGAGGGTGCCGGGTCGAGCGGAGCACGTGGACGCTGCGACGCGCGCTCGGGCCCTCATGAAGGCGGGGGCTCTCGCCCGAGTGCGCCGGGAGGCCTCAGACCCGTTCCTGTTCGCCGGTCGAAGTGGCGGTCTCGATGACCGATACGCGGGGAGGGGCCGGGCGACCTATCGCAGTCGGGGCCGCCCCCGTCGAGGCATCGTCAGATTGTCTGATCGTGATCTTCCTGCGGCTGACCAGGGTCTCGTTGATCCATTAGCGTCTACCACGCACGTGGCTGACGAGATCCACCGCAGCCACCGTGGACCGGCGCGGCAGAGCGTCCGGCCACGAACGGGGCGCCGCACGGCGGCACATGATCGCATCAACGAGGGGGGCGTGGGGGCGTTGACCCGGACGTCGACTGAACCATTGCGTGGACGCGGCCGCCGCAGAGGGGGCGCGGGCCTCGCGGCCGGTGCGGCCGCCACGATTCTGACGGTCGTGGGAACAGCAGTCCCGTTCGCCGCGGCCGCGGCGCCCGCGCAGGCCGCCCAGGTGGCGTCTGCGGCTGACCCGTCCCAGGAGGTCGTGATCCCGCCAGCCGACCGGGCCACACCCCGTGTGGACACCCCGTTGGCGGTGGGCAGCACCGGTTTTCTGCACCAGCAGGAGGGCCGGGACGGCTACACCTGGACCGACTTCGCGAGCGGCACCTCGGCACAGGTGTCCGGCCTGCAGACCCTGCCGGCCAACGCGCTCGTACGTCCGGTCGGCGCCGGTGGCGACCTGCTCGCCATCTCACCGAGCCCGGCCCGGGGCGCCGCCTGGTATACCTTGCTCGATCCGCACACCGGTGAGCGGCGGGACGTACAGCTCCCGGCGCACCACACCTTCCAAGGGACCGTCGGCGGCAAGGTGCTGGCATTGGAGTCCGCGACCAGCACCACCAGCTCCGCCGGGGTGCTCCTGGACCCGGGAGCCACCGCCGCGCAGCCGCTGCACCTCACCGGCCTGCCCGCGGGCGCCCAGCTGAACAGCCTCTCCCTGCAGCAGCAGGCCACGGACGACCGCGGCGCGGTGATCTCCTTCCGGCAGGACGGCGCGTACCGTTACGGCCTACTGGACCCTGCGACGGCCGTGATCACACCGCTCCCCGAGGCGATGAGCGGCGAGGGCCTGAACATCCTGCTGAGCGCCGACCGGATCGCCTGGTGGGGGCACGGCTACGCCGGCCTGCGCTGGCTGCCGCGCGGGGACTTCTCCTCCGGGACCGAGGAGTTCCCGCTCCCCGACGACGCGTTCCCCCTGGCACTGCTCGGCGACACCCTCCTGACCTCGGCCCCGGACACCACCTCGGGTACCACGCTCGGCCGGCGGCTGACCGCCCGGCCGCTCGACGGCGCGGAGCCGACCACCGTACTCGACCATCTCGCGCTCGTATCGGACTCCCCGCCCCAGGCGGCGGACGGAAGCGCCCTGTTCGTCGGCGGTACCGGCAGCGGCGACTGGGCGGTGCACCGCTTCACCGCGCGCCCCGGGGAAACACCGGCACATGAGGCGGCCCAGCCGCTGCCCCCGGTGACCGCCAAGCTTCTGGGACTGAGCCTGTACCGCGGCACCCTCAGCCGGGTGGACAGCACCGAGGGCAGGATCTCCCTCCACCAGCAGGACATCGGCACCGGGCCGGTCCCCCTCGCGGGAGCGGCCGAGCCCGTGCCCGTGGGCCTGCCCTCGTCCACCGTGCGCTGCGCGACGGGTGAGGACTGCGTACGGATCGTGGAGGGCAACGGGTACGGGGCGTCCTTCCTCTCCGAGAAGGACGGGCGGACGTACCTGGAGACCCGGGTGGACCCCTACACCTCGCACGTCCAGATGCAGTTGCCCGGCAGCGGCGGCGAGGTCCGGGACGCGTCCCCCTCGTACGTGGTGGTGGACGGCAGTTCCCCGAAGACCCAGTACCTGATCGACCCGGGCTACAACCGGGTGATCCGCAGCCGCCCGGTGCAGGCCGCGGCGCTCTGGTACTCCACCCTGTGGAGCGCGGCCCCCGCCAGCCCCGGAACGCTGACCGCGGAGCGGCTGACCTCGGACGCCACCGCGCCCGGCAAGCCCGTGCGCACCGTGCGGACCGGCGCCGCCTGCGTGCCCACCGAGCTGCAGGTGACCGCGCGATGGCTGTACTGGTCCTGCGGTGCCGACAAGCAGGCCGGCGTGTACGACCTGACGAAAAACCGTGGTTTCGCCGTGCCGTCGGGCCCCGCCATGCTCGGTGACGGCTACATGATCCGGCACGACCGCGCGGCGCGCGAGCTCAAGCTGACCGACTTCCACACCGGCAGCCCGCTCGCGGAGCGCTCCTTCGCCGCCCTCGCCGCCAGCACCCTCGCGGACGACCGCAGGATCACGTGGACGGTGGACAAGTACAGCGGTCACGTCGCCTACGTGGACGCCGACCGCCGCGTGCACGTGGCGGCGGACGGCGTGCCGGACTCCGCCCCGGTCGTGGGGGAGGAATACACCAACGGGAACGTCGCGCCGAGGACGACCTCGTCGTACTACTCGACCTGGACGGCCTCGTTCCTGCTCAGCCGCCCCGTGGACTCCTGGCAAGTGGACATCGCCCAGAAGGCGACCGGGCGCAGGGTGGCCACGCTGAGGGGCGGAGCCGTACGCGGTCGCGACGCCATGGGGGCCTCGTGGAACGGGAGGGAGTCGAACGGCGCTCTCCCTCCGAGTGGCACCTACACCTACCAGCTGACCGCCCGCGTCGGCGGCGGGACCGCGCCGGTGAAGGTGGGAAGCGGCCTCCTCCAGGTGCTGTGCGGCGCCCTCCCGACCCATGTCTACGACTGCGACGGCTTCCCCGACATGGTGGCGGTCCGCAAGGACGGCCGGACCGACTCGTGGGAGGGGCACCCCCAAGGGCACTTCTACAACCGCAGCTACACCGCTGACTGGCCGACCTCCTCCACCCTGGTGCCGGGCGGCGACCTCAACGGCGACGGGTACGCGGACATGCTGGTCCGCAACTCCGCCGGCGAGCTGCGGGCGTACTGGGGCTTCGGACAGGTGTACTTCGCCCGGGGGTCCAACAAGTCCACCCTCATCGGCAAGGGCTGGAACACGTACGATCTGCTGACCTCGTCCGGGGACCTCAACCGCGACGGCCGCTCCGACCTGTTGACCCGTGACCGGTCCGGAGTCCTGTGGTTCCACGCCGGCACCGGCAAGGGCACGTTCAAACCCCGGGTGCGCGTGGGCACCGGACTGTCCGGTTATACGGCGCTGGTGGGAGTGGGTGATCTCAACGGCGACGGACCGGGCGACCTTCTGGGCCGGGACAAGGCCGGCAACCTCTACCGCTGGTACGGGAACGGAAAGGGCGGCTTCGGGGGGCGAGTGAAGATCGCCTCGGGCTTCCGCACGTACAACGCCCTGGTCGGTGTCGGCGACCTGACCCAGGACGGGCGCAACGACCTCCTCGCCCGCGACACCACGGGCAACCTGTACCGCTGGGCGGGCAACGGCAAGGGCGGCTTCGGCGGACGGGTGAAGATCGGCAGTGGCTGGGGCGTCTACAAGGCGCTGTACTGACGGTCGGGGACAACAGCCTCCAGGCCCGCGCCTCCAGAGCGCGCAGCGGACCGCCTTCCTCGCGGGTGCGTCGAGGAACGCACCCGCGCCGCGCGTCGACCGTGACGCGGGCCGTGTCGTCCCGCCGGGCGCGGTTCCCGGCGACCGCCGCATCCCGCACGTGACAAGGGTGTGACGGGTATGAACTTGTCCGCTCTCGTCGCAGTCGTGATGATGGCGGCATGTCTGAGAACGGGGACCGGATGGCGAGTTCGGGCATCGCGCCCGCCCAGGCGGCTGAAGTGGCGGCGCGCAAACGGGAGTTCGCCGAGCTGCTGGGGGAGTTCCGCCGTACTCCCGTTCTCGTGCCGTTGGGTGATGATCCGGGCGGCGAACAGGCGCTGCTGACCGCCGACTTCAACGGCATCCGCTTCATCCTGGCCTTCTCCGACGAGCAGGCGCTCGCCCGGTACGCCACCGCGCGCGGGGAGTCGGCACGAGAGTGGACGTACCAGCGCGTCCTTGGCGCACGTCTGTTGGACGCGGCTGTACCCGCCGCTGGTGTGCCGTGCGGGGTGGCGCTTGACTGCGCGGACGGTTCGGACGGGGTGGTGTTCCCGCCGGTGGCGGGGATCGTGCCGGACGGCGCGGCGGTGGACCTGGACGACGAGGCGCGGCACGGGGGTGCGATATGAGTGGCGAGGGCGGGATGGATCTCCAGGCGCAGGGCCTGGAGGAGATCGCCAAGGGCCTGACGGAGGCGCTGGGCGAACTGGGCGAGCTGGGCATGGTCGGTCAGGCCGGCGCGGGCCGCGGCTTCTCCGGAATCGCCCTGTCGGGGCTGGAGTTGGGCCACGAGGGCCTCACCGGTGAGCTGAAGACGTTCTGCGAACGCTGGGAGTGGGGCGTACGCGCCCTGATCGCGGAGGGCAACGCCTTCGCGCAGAAGACCAACCTGTCGGCGGGCACGTACTACGAGACCGAGCAGTACCTCAAGGGCAGCGTGAAGGTCGTCGCCAACTCGGCGGTGGGCAACCCGTACGCCTCCGAGGAGGACGTGGAGAAGATGGGCTGGGGGGACATCGCCAAGTCCGGCCGGACGGTGGACTATTCGCAGGAGTCCTTCGAGCAGGCGTGGGAGAACAGCAAGCAGGGCTGGAAGGACGCCGGCCGGGACGCGATGACCGCGCCCCTGATCGGCACGGTCCCCGTCACCCCGGAGAACCTGCACGGCGCGGTGGGCATGTCGGACAAGGAGTACGACCAGTTCCTCGACGACACCTTCGGCCCGTCCCCGGAAGCCCGCGCGAAGGCGGCCGAGCAGCAGGGCGGTGAGGGCTGATGGGGCTGGGGGACCTCACCAACTCGTTGCTGGGCGGCGCCGAGAACCTGTACGACAAGGGCAAGAAGAAGGCCGGCGAGCTGGTCGACTCCGGCACGGACAAGCTGGGCGGCGCGATGGACCGCGTCGGCCTGCACGACTGGGCCGACGGCGTGGAGGACTGGGGCGACGAGGTCGCCTCCGACCTGGGCGC
>NZ_WWKH01000897.1:0-1568 GCF_009865595.1 Streptomyces sp. SID1328
CAACGGGAACGGGAACTTCAACAACAACGGGCACTTCGGGCACGGCCACGGGCACGGCAACGGCGGTCACGGCGGCGGCAACGACGGCAACCTCCGCAACATCGTCGCCACGCCCGGCGTCCTCCCCGCCGGCGGCCGGCTGACCATCACCGTCGAGGGCTGCCGCGGCGGCACCGTCTCCTCGCGCGCCTTCGGCGCCGCCCGGCTGGAGTCGAACGGCAGCAACCACTCCCGCGTCACCGTCACCATCGACCGCAACGCCCGCCCCGGCCGCTACGACATCACCGTCGACTGCCGCGGCCGCACCCTGACCCGCCCCAACGCCTTCACCGTGATCGGCGGTGTCAACGGCGGCCTGGGCGGCAGCAGCACCACCGGTGCCACCCGCGCGGACATGGCCATCGGCGGCGGACTCGTCGCCTCGGCCGCGCTCGGCGGCGGCCTCGTCTGGCTGCGCCGCCGAGGGGAGAAGCGCGCCTGAGCCCGCGCCCGTGTCCTCGCCGGCGCGGGACACGCCTCCACAGGCCCTCGCCCCACCCCTCGCCGGGCCGGGACGAGGGCCTCCGGCATGTCCTACACGTGCGGGAACAGGGTGAGGAACGGCTCCGCCGTCACCGCGATGCCCCTGCTGAAGGGGGCGTCGAAGTCCCAGATCAGGAACAGCATGAACGCGATGGTGGCCGAGAACAGCCCCGCCAGGACCAGTTCCCGCGCGGTACGCCGGATCTGGAGGGCGAACACCATGCCCACCGTGATCACCGCCCCGGTGAGCAGCCCCCACCACACCACGGGCGGCATGGTCGGGCCGGTGGAGTCGGCGCGGGCGTTGCGGGCCTGGTCGGCCGCGGCCACCTGGTCCACCAGCGGCTGGTACGCCTGCGCCTCGAAGTCGCTGCGCGGCTGGTAGTCCGTCACGTCCTGCCGCACCTTGTCCAGCAGCCGCGAACCCCGCGCGGTGACCTCCCCCTTGTCCGTCATCGACTTCCACTCGGTGTTCACGACGTACGAGACGTACGCGTCGACGTCCGCGCGGACCTGGTCACGCTCGTCAGCCGGGTACACCCGGACGCGCTCGGAGACCTCGTGGAGTGCCTGCGCCTCGGCCTGGACGGTGTCCCCGGCCGCGCTGCGCGCCTCCCAGACGCCCGCGATGGCCAGGCCCAGCACGATGGCGTACACCACCCCGATCCACATCGTCATGTACTCGATGACGTCGGGCGTCTCGCTGGGGTCCTCGTCCTCCGGGGCCCGCCGGTGCCGGACGAGGGTGATCAGTACCACCACGGCACAGGCGCCCAGCATGGCCAGGACGAGAACGAGCCAATCCGACAACGGATACCTCCAGGGGTGGGTGCGGCCGCGTCACCGCGGGCGCAGCGCCGCGACGGCGACGATCGCGGGGATGGTGACGAGCAGGACGTAGCGGACCGGCGAGGTGTGGGAGCGGGCGATGTGCCGGGCGGCACGGGGGTGGTACGCCGGATAGCTCACCGGGGTCGCGGTCGGCCGGGGGGTGGGCTTCGGCGGTTCAGGCGCCGGCCGGGGTGGCGCGGGCTCGGGTGCCGGGA
>NZ_WWKH01000898.1:0-1991 GCF_009865595.1 Streptomyces sp. SID1328
CGAGTCCGGCCCGGCGCACCCGGCGCAGCGCGCGCTGGTGAAGCCGCGCCTCGCGACGGCGCAGGGTCTGGGCGAGGCTGCGCTTCACCGTGCGGCGCATCCCGTCGGGCAGCGTGGTGGCCGCGGCGACGCGCAGCGGGTCGGGTACGAATCGCTTGTAGACCTGAACCGCTGAGTTCATGGACGTCGGATCGGACACGTCATGAACTCCGCTTCATCTTTCGTAAGGGCTTGGGGTGGGGAAGTAGGCGTTGAGGAATCCGTCAAGCAGTTCCTGCTGGGCCTCGATGTCCTCCGGTGTGGAGAAGGCGTCGTTGAGACAGAAGGAGTCCTTGTCCCTTCCGTCCAGCAGGCGTTGGAGCCGGTCGGCCAGGTCGGGCACCGAGAGCTGGAGGTAGGTGAAGGGCATCGAGCCCGGCTGTCCCCTGCCGGTGAGGGCGGCGTAGTAGAGGACGAAGGACGAGGTCGGCGAGATGTCCGTCATCGCGCGGAACCTGCTGGCCGAGGTACGCGCCCACGCCTCGGGGAAGTCCCGTTCCGCCTCCTCCATCGCCGAGCGGCGCAGGGGGTACGGGATGTGTTCCATGGGCTGCGTGATCACCCTGCCGAAACGTTCCTTCAGCAGCGCGCGGTTGTTTTTGCAGGCCGCGTCGACCGGGCTGTCCGTGGGGACGACCGGACCCTGCGGGATGCGGTTGCGCGAGGGGAAGTAGCGGGCGACGCCGGTCGGGGTGTAGAAGGCGTGCGGCGCCACCGGGCGGCCCATGAACATGTCGTCGTTGAAGTACAGGAAGTGCTCGGCCAGGCCCTCGATGCGGTGCAGCTGGCTTTCGATGGCGTGCGAGTTGAACACCGGCAGATCGGTCTGGTCGCGGAAGATCTCGCGGTGGGTGGCGATCCTGAGTCCCGGCACATCCGCCAGGTCGTCCCGCAGCCAGGCGGGAGTCTGGTCGTCGGTGACCACGTAGACATTGCGCACCCAAGGCGCGAACAGGTGCAACGACCGCACCGAGTACCGCAGTTCGTCCCGGCTGATGAAGCGGGCGTCGCTCGCCGACTCGGCGTGGTAGACCTCACCCTTGGCCGTGGCCTTGCGCTCCTGCCACGCCGGGTCGTTGCCGTCCACCCAGGTGTAGACCGCGTCCACCGGGAAGTCGATGTCGTCGGCGCAGGGGACGAGGAACTCGGGCCGGGTCAGCAGCGGGGGCGCCTGGTCGGCCGGAGTCCAGTCGGAGACGTACCGGCTGAACAGCCGGGCCGCGCCGCGGACTCCGGGGCCGTCGGCCCGCACGCTCCAGGCGACGCGGTTGGCGCGCGGAGCCACCAGGTGGTCGCCCTCGCGCTTCCAGAACTCGATGGCGCAGCCGTACTCGTGACCCAGCACCAGGTGCCGGTCCGGGTCGGCGCGGGTCCAGCTCACCTGGAGGACCCGGGCGCCCGGCACCTCGCGCCAGGCGGCGGCCTCCCGCGTGGAGAGCGGCTTGGCGGGGCGGGGCGCGTCGGGGTCGATCACGGTCAGCAGGCCCGGGAACTGCCCGAGGCCGCGCCGGAGTACGTCCAGCACCCGGGGCCGCGCGTCCTCGGCGACGGCGACGACGGTGCCGTGGTCGTCGTCGCCCCGGACGGCGAAGTGGTCGACGCCGACCGTGGAGAGCAGCCGGGACAGGGCCGCGCGGTTGGCCTCGCGGGCCGCGAGCGGGGTGATCCGCTGGATGACGTAGACGTCGTCGGGTGCGGTGGCGGCCGGCTCACCGGTCGCGGCCGCCCCGGCGGCGCGTGCGGCGCGCTCCAGAAGGGCCGTCGGCGCGGCGGCGTGTTCGGATACCGCCGTCACGCCACTCTCCCCCTGTTGGATCATAGGACTGAACCGATGATGCTTTAAGCTTCACGCTCTTTGCGAATCATCACCGCATGTTCACATCACTGTCAAATGAACGGATCGTCAGGCAAACGCGCTGGAAGTCCGGGGCCTCAAGTGAAGTCCTGGTGAA
>NZ_WWKH01000899.1:0-4098 GCF_009865595.1 Streptomyces sp. SID1328
TCGCCGGGCCCGGTCGTGCCGTTGACACGGTTGCGGCAGACGGCGACGAGGTCGCCGAGGACCGCCGAGGCGGTGGGCGCGCCGCCGGCGCCGGGGCCGTAGAACATGAGCTGGCCCGCCGCGTCGGACTCCACGAACACCGCGTTGTACGCGCCGCGCACCGAGGCCAGCGGGTGGCTCAGCGGGATCATCGCGGGGTGGACACGGGCGGTGACCGAGGCGCCGTCCCTGGCCCGCTCGCAGATGGCGAGCAGCTTGATGGTGCAGCCCATCTCCCGCGCCGAGCGGAAGTCGGCCGCGGTGACCTCGGTCATGCCCTCGCGGTGCACGTCGTCGAGGCGGACCCGGGTGTGGAAGGCGATCCCGGCCAGGATGGCGGCCTTGGCGGCGGCGTCGAAGCCCTCGACGTCGGCGGTGGGGTCGGCCTCGGCGTATCCGAGCGCGGTGGCCTCGTCCAGGGCCTCCTGGTAGCCGGCGCCGGTGGAGTCCATCTTGTCGAGGATGAAGTTGGTGGTGCCGTTGACGATGCCGAGCACCCGGTTGACCTTGTCGCCGGCGAGGGACTCGCGCAGCGGGCGGATCAGCGGGATGGCACCGGCGACGGCGGCCTCGTAGTAGAGGTCCCGGCCGTGCTCCTCGGCGGCGGCGTGCAGGGCGGCGCCGTCCTGGGCGAGCAGGGCCTTGTTGGCCGAGACGACGGAGGCGCCGTGCTCCAGCGCGGTGGTGATCAGGGCACGGGCGGGCTCGATGCCGCCGATGACCTCCACGACCACGTCGATGTCACCCCGTTTGACCAGGGCGGTCGCGTCGGTGGTGACGAGCGCGGGGTCGATCCCGGCGCGCACCTTCGAGGGCCGCCGTACGGCGACCCCGGCCAGTTCGACCGGGGCCCCGATGCGGGCGGCGAGGTCGTCGGCGTGCGTCGTCATGATGCGCGCCACCTCGGAGCCGACCACTCCACAGCCCAGCAGCGCCACCTTCAGCGGACGCGTACGCATCATCCGACCTCGTTTCCTCTCACCGTCTACGGTTCGACCAGTCTCACTCACCGGATGGGGCTTTCCGCCTTTCGTCCGGATCGTGAGACATCTGTTTCGTGTTCCCGGAACGGGCCCGGGCGGCCTCGGCGCGGCTCAGCCGACGTCCAGCCGGAGCAGGTCCTCCTCCGTCTCACGCCGGACGATCACCCGCGCCTCGCCGTCGCCGACCACGACGACCGGCGGACGCAGGACGTGGTTGTAGTTGCTCGCCATGGACCGGCAGTAGGCCCCCGTGGCCGGGACGGCGATCAGGTCGCCCGGCGCCAGGTCGGCGGGGAGGAACGCGTCCTTGACCACGATGTCCCCGCTCTCGCAGTGCTTGCCGACGACGCGGGTGAGCATCGGCTCGGCGTCGCTGGTCCGCGAGACGAGGGCGACGCTGTACTCGGCGTCGTACAGCGCGGTGCGGATGTTGTCCGACATGCCGCCGTCGACGGAGACGTACGTCCGCAGCCCGTCGAGCGGCTTGACCGTGCCGACCTCGTACAGCGTGAACGCGGTCGGGCCGACGATGGCGCGGCCGGGCTCGACGGAGATACGGGGGGCGCGCAGCCGGGCCGCCTCGCACTCGCGGGTGACGATCTCGGTGAGCGCCTTGGCGATCTCGTGCGGCTCGCGGGGGTCGTCGGAGCTGGTGTAGGCGATGCCGAGGCCGCCGCCGAGGTCGATCTCGGGCAGCTCGACGCCGTGCTCGTCGCGGATGTCCTTCAGCAGGCCGACCACGCGGTGGGCGGCGACCTCGAAGCCGGACATGTCGAAGATCTGCGAGCCGATGTGGCTGTGGATGCCGATGAGCTCGAGCCCGTCGAGGGTGAGGGCACGCCGTACGGCCTCCGCGGCCTGGCCGCCCGCGAGCGGGATGCCGAACTTCTGGTCCTCGTGCGCGGTGGCGATGAACTCGTGGGTGTGCGCCTCGACGCCGACGGTGATGCGGATCTGCGCCTTCTGCCGCTTGCCGAGTCCCTGCGCGATGTGCGCGACGCGGGCGATCTCCTGGAAGGAGTCGAGCACGATCCGGCCGACGCCGGCCTCGACGGCGCGGGTGATCTCCTCGACGGACTTGTTGTTGCCGTGGAAGGCGATACGGGCGGGGTCCATCCCGGCGGACAGCGCGGTGGCCAGTTCGCCGCCGGAGCAGACGTCGAGGTTGAGCCCCTCCTCGTCCAGCCAGCGCACGACGGCGCGGGACAGGAACGCCTTGCCGGCGTAGAACACGTCGGCGTCGGTGCCGAACGCGGTGCGCCAGGCGCGGGCGCGGGCCCGGAAGTCCGACTCGTCGAGGATGTACGCGGGCGTGCCGAACTCTTCCGCCAGCTCGGTCACGGGGCGGCCGCCGACGCTGACGACACCGTCCTCGTTCCGGCGCACGGTGTGGGCCCACACCTTGGGGTCGAGGGAGTTGAGGTCGGCCGGCGGGGCCGAGTAGTGCCCCTCGGGCAGCACATCGGCGTGACGGGGCCCGGCGGGGTGGGCGGAACGGCTCATGAGTGGCTCTCTGTTCTCAGAGGTGTTCGGGTGCGTCGATGCCGAGCAGGGACAGGCCACCGGCAAGCACCGCCCCGGCGGCTTCGGCAAGCGCCAGCCGGGCGCGATGGGCGGCCCCGGGTTTCTCCTCCCCTACGGGAAGCACCTCGGGGAGAAGGGGGAGGAGAGCGTCGGCGACGGCGAGGAGGTGCCGGGCCAGACGGTCGGGGGCTTGGTCGGTGGCGGCGGTCCGGAGGATGCGGGAGTGGTCGGCGAGGGGGGTCTGGAGGGGGTGGGGGGTGCCCACGTCGTGGCCCGGTGAGCCGGCCGTACCCGCGAAGCCCAGCTCGCCGGGTTCCGCCGTGAAGCCCAGGTCGTGGGCGTTGCGGACCAGGGCGCGTACACGGGCGTGGGCGTAGCGGATGCGGAAGAGGGGGTTGATCTCGCGCTGGACGAGGTGGTCGGCGGTGATGCGGGGCCGGTCGTGCGGGGCGGGGTGGAGCAGGGCCCAGCGGGCGGCGTCGGGGCCGAGCGGCGCGGGGTCCTCGGGCGCGGGCACGGGCCGTAGGGTGACGGGCTCGCCGTGCTCGATCTCCGCCCGGCCGCCCTGGGTGGCGACGATCCGCGCGACGGCGTCGGCGACGACCTCGGCGCGCACCTCGTACGGCACGCGCAGTACGACGGTCCGACCGGCGAGGGCATCCCCGTACCCGTACTCCGCACCGCGCTCGCGGATCTCGCGGACGAGCCCGGTGAGCAGGCCGTCGCGGGCGCGGAGGCTGATGTTGAGGAACCCCGGCCCGGTGACGACGACGTCGCCTACCCCCGCGGCGTCCAGGAGCCGCGCCCGCAGGATGTCGGCGACGTGCAACGGGGGCTGGGCGGCGGGGCGGGCGAGGCGGAGGGCGACGTTGGTCGCGAAGTCGCCGCAGCCGCCGGGGCCGGGCTCGGTGAGGGTGACCCGTTCCGGCGGAGCCACGTCCAGCTCCCCCGCGTCCACGGCACGGCACACCGCGTCCAGGACGGTACGGGACAGCTCGGCGGGGGTCACGGGACAAGCCTAGGGGAGGCGGGACGGCGGGCGGGGACGGGTGGCTAACCGCCGGAGCAGACCCCGTCACGCCGGTCGCTCCGCTCCAGCAGCCCCTTGACCAGGCGAACCAGCTCGTCGGGCTCGAAGGGCTTGGGCAGAAAGGCGTCGACCCCGGCGTCGAGCCCGCTCTCCACCTCGTACTGCGTACACGCGCTGACGATGGCCAGCGGGAGGTCACGGGTACGGGGGTCGGCCCGGAGGCGGGCGGCGGTACTGAGCCCGTCGAGACGGGGCATGACGACGTCGAGCGTGATCACGTCGGGGCGCACCTGGTGCACCACGTCGAGACACTCGGCACCATCGACCGCGGTCACCACCTCAAGCCCTTCCAGCTCGAGATTGACCTTGATCAGCTGCCGGATGCCCTTGCTGTCATCCACAACAAGCACCCGGCCGGACGCGCCTGACACAACTCGAGAGTAGGTCGGGGCGGGGGGTCGCGTCCCGCTTTTCGGGAGTTCTCGCTCTGACGGGTGGTGGTGGGATTTGGGTGGACGGGGG
>NZ_WWKH01000900.1:0-1145 GCF_009865595.1 Streptomyces sp. SID1328
GCGTGGGCGGCAGCGGCTGGCGCGCTGGTCATGGCCGGGCGGGCGGTGGTGCGGCGGCAGGCGACCCCGCTGTCCGTGGTGCGGGCGGCTGCGCCGCCGTTCCTGGCGTTCGTGCTGGCGCTGGGTGTGGTGGTGCGGGCGGTCGTGGACAACGGCCTCTCGGACGCGCTCGGGCATCTGCTGCCGTCCGGGAGCGGGCTGCTCGCGCTGCTGGGGATCGCCGCGCTGGCCGCCGTACTGGCCAACCTGATCAACAACCTGCCCGCCGTGCTGGTGCTGCTGCCGCTGGCCGCGCCGGGCGGGGCGGGCGCGGTGCTGGCGGTGCTGCTGGGCGTGAACATCGGCCCGAACCTCACCTACGCCGGTTCGCTGGCCACCCTGCTGTGGCGGCGGATCGTGCACCAGCACGACGAGGGCGTGGACCTCGGGGAGTTCACCCGGCTGGGCCTGATCGCCGTGCCCTCGGCGCTGGCGGTGTCGGTGGTGGCACTGTGGGGGGCGCTGCAGCTCTTCTGACGGGGTGGCGTGGACCGAGGAGGACATGGGATGCGTGCGGTCGTCTGGCTCGTCGAGGGCACCTGGCCCGCCTGTGTGGACGCCGTGCGCGTGCACGCCCCGCACGCCCGTGAGGTGGTGCTGCTGCATGTGTCGGGGCCAGAGGTGCCCGGTGTGGCGCACGGCGCGTTCGCGGGGCTGATAGGGCGCGGGCGGGCCTGGGAGACCGATCCGGGCGACCGTGTCGAGGCCCTCGGCGACGGCTCCGCGGCGGAGCTGCTGGACGCGGCCGCCGAACGCCTGGGCCGCCCCTGTGTACGCGAGGAGCGCTCGGGCCGCCCGGAGCGCGAGGTGGTCGCGGCGGCCGAGGGCGCGGGCCTCCTCGTCCTCGCCCGCGACGGCGACCGCTCCCGCCTCGGCCCCCACAGCCTGGGCCCCGCCGCGCGCTTCGTCGTCGACCACGCGCCGTGCCCGGTCCTGCTGGTCTGGCCCGGACAGGCTCCCGGCCTGGGCACCATCCCACCCCCGCCGCACCACCGCTGAGGTGACGGTTCAGCGGTGCCGGCCCCCGTAGCCGCCGCCTCCGTAGCCGCCGCCCCCGTACCGGCGCCCGTCTCCCCCGCCGTCCCCGCCGCAGCGGTCCCGGTACG
>NZ_WWKH01000901.1:0-881 GCF_009865595.1 Streptomyces sp. SID1328
CCTCGGCGGTGTGGTTGTAGACCACGTCGAGGATCACCTCGATGCCGGCCGCGTGCAGCGCGCGCACCATCCGCTTGAACTCGCCGACCTGCTGGCCGGTGGTGCCGGAGGCCGCGTAGGCCGCGTGCGGGGCGAAGTAGCCGATGGAGTTGTAGCCCCAGTAGTTCTTCAGGCCCCGGCGCAGCAGATGGTCCTCGTGCGCGAACTGGTGGACGGGAAGCAGCTCCACCGCCGTCACGCCCAGCTTCACCAGGTGCTCGATCGCCGCCGGGTGCGCGAGACCGGCGTAGGTGCCGCGCAGCTCCTCCGGGATGCCGGGGTGGAGCTTGGTGAAGCCCTTGACGTGCAGCTCGTAGATGACCGAGTCCGCCCACGGCGTCTTGGGGCGGTGGTCGTCGGACCAGTCGTCGTCGTCGTGCACCACCACGCCCTTGGGCACGAAGGGCGCCGAGTCCCGCTCGTCCCGCACGGTGTCCGCGTACGCCTGCTCCGGCCAGTCCCGCACATGCCCGTACACCTCCGGCGGCAGCGCGAACTCCCCGTCCACCGCGCGGGCGTACGGGTCCAGCAGCAGCTTCGCCGGGTTCCAGCGGGCGCCGGTCCACGGGTCCCAGCGGCCCTCCACCCGGTAGCCGTAGCGCCGGCCGGGCAGCACACCGGGCACGAAGCCGTGCCAGATCTCGTGCGTCAGTTCGGTGAGCCGGACCTGGGTCTCCCGGCCCCGCTCGTCGAACAGGCACAGCCGCACCGCCTCCGCGCCGCCCGCCCACAGCGCGAAGTTGGTGCCCGCCACCCCGTCCGGACCGGTACGGAACCGGGCCCCCAGCGGCGTCGGCGTCCCCGGCCACGCGGGCGGCGCGGCGCGCCGGGCACCGCGCACC
>NZ_WWKH01000902.1:0-2349 GCF_009865595.1 Streptomyces sp. SID1328
CGGCGAGCGGGCCGGTGTCCGCGAGGTCGGCGAGCGCGCGGGCGGCGCGGTCGGTGCGGCGGGCCTTGCGGGTCAGCGAGCGCAGCACGCGCCCGGCCGTCGTGTACGTCGCGGCGAGGGCGCAGCCGGTCAGCAGCACGTAGAAGGTGATGCGGGGGGTGGTGACCGCGGTGAGGACGGCGATCATGGCCCAGCGTTCGCCGATGGGCAGGACGATCATCCGGCGGACCCAGACCGTCCAGCCGACGCTGTCCAGCTTGTCGGAGAGGGCGGCGGTGGGACTGGTGTTGGCGGTGGCGTCGTGGTTGGCCTCGTTGAAGGAGAAGTCCACGACGTGCCGGCAGGTCTGGAGGATCATCGCGCCGAGCGCGAGGGCCCAGACGTCGTCGCCGCCCCGGGCCGCGCCGAGCGCGAGTCCGGCGTAGTAGGCGTACTCCTTGGCCCGGTCGAAGGTGGCGTCCAGCCAGGCGCCGAGCGTGGAGTACTGGAGGGAGTAGCGGGCCAGCTGGCCGTCGGTGCAGTCCAGCACGAAGGAGGCGATCAGCAGCACGCCGGCCGCGATGAAGCCGGGGCGCGTACCGGTGGCCGCACAGCCCGCCGCTATCAGCGCGGTGAGCAGGGAGGCGGTGGTGACCTGGTTCGGGGTGAGGCCCCGGCGGGCGCACCAGCGCGCGAGGTAGCGCGAGTACGGGCTGATGCAGAAGGTGGTGAAGAAGCCGTCGCGGGACTTCACGGCCGACTTCAGGCGTACGTCCTCCTCGTCGATGGCGAGGACGGCCTGCCGGGCCTCGTTGCGGGCCTGCGGGTCGGCGGGGACGGCTGCGACCAGGCTGCCCAGCTCGGGGCGGTGCACCGGGGTGCCCTCGGCGTCGAGGGCGGTGACCAGGCGGTCGGGCAGGCTGTCGACAGCGACCGCGGTGCCGCCGCCGGTCTCGTCCTGGGTCTGGTCCTGCCCGTCCAGGGCCCGGCTCAGCGTCTGCCGGGCGGTGCCCTGGGCGGTGACGGCGCCGGGGACGGCGGCGAGCGGGAAGCGGGGGTCCGTGAGGCCGAGGCGCAGGGCGTGCGGGTGGCCGACGAAGCGGGCGTCGACCAGGGCCACGCGCCCGTCGGCGGGGGCGGCCGCGATCAGGTTCCGGGCCTCGGCGGGGTCGGCGGCCATGCGCACGTCGAAGCCGAGGGACCGCAGATCGCCTTCGAGGGACGATCCGGGGACCGGCTGACCGGTGACGATGGCGGTCGGCAACCGAATTCACTCCCTGGGTCCGGCGCGGCGGCGCCGGTCTGCTGCGTGATTGGGGGCGCCCCTCGCCTGCGGCTCGCCGGGGCGGCATGTCGGCAGAGGCTATCGGATGGGCCGGTGCACCCGTTCACCGGGCGTTCAGGCCCGGTCCACCGGGGCCGCGCCCGCCTGTGCCGCGATCATCATCGGGGATCGAAGGGCCCGCCCACAAACCGCGCCCCGGCGGGCGGCGCGCAATCCGGGCATCGAGGACGCCCGGCGCGGCTCGGCGTAGGGTCTGCGGGCATGACGTGGTTGATCACCGGCGGAGCCGGATACATCGGGGCCCATGTGGCGCGGGCCATGCACGGCGCCGGGGAGGACGTGGTCGTCCTGGACGACCTCTCGGCGGCGGTGCCCGAGCGGCTGCCCGAGGGCATCCCGCTGGTCGAGGGCTCGACGCTGGACGGGGACCTGCTGAAGCGGGTGTTCGCCGAGCACGGGGTGACCGGTGTGGTGCATCTCGCGGCACGCAAGCAGGTCGGGGAGTCGGTGGCGGAGCCCGTCCGCTACTACCGGGAGAACATCGGCGGCCTGGCGACCCTGCTGGACGCGATCGCGGACGCGGGCGTGCGGCGGCTGGTCTTCTCCTCCTCGGCGGCCGTGTACGGCAACCCGGACGTGGACCTGATCACCGAGGACACCCCCTGTGCCCCGGTGAACCCCTACGGCGAGACCAAGCTGGCCGGTGAGTGGCTGGTCCGCGCGGCCGGACAGGCGCACGGCATCTCCACGGTGTGCCTGCGCTACTTCAACGTGGCGGGCGCGGCCGCGCCCGAGCTGGCCGACACCGGGGTGTTCAACATCGTCCCGATGGTCTTCGACCGGCTGACCCGTGACGAGGCGCCCCGGATCTTCGGCGCCGACTACCCGACGCCGGACGGCACCTGTGTCCGCGACTACATCCATGTCGCCGATCTCGCCGAGGCCCACCTCGCGGCGGCCCGGCGGCTGTCCGAGGACGCGCCGGCCGGTGATCTGACGCTGAACGTCGGGCGCGGTGAGGGGGTGTCGGTGCGCGAGCTGATCACGCTGATCGGTGAGGTCACCGGGGACCGGCGGGAGCCGGT
>NZ_WWKH01000903.1:0-442 GCF_009865595.1 Streptomyces sp. SID1328
CGCCGCCGAGTACGAGCGCGACCGCACCGCCGCCGGCGAGCGCCACGCGGCCACCGCCCGCGCGGCCCGCCCCACCGCCGAGGCGAAGGCGGAGGCGTGGGCCTCGGTCGTCGAGTCGGACAAGCTCCCCAACGCCGTCCAGGAAGCTGTGATCAGCGGTTTCATTCAGACCGACCAGCGCGAGCTCCTCGCCCCCTACACCGACCGCTACTTCGACTCCGTCAAGTCCGCCTGGGACTCCCGTTCCCACGAGATGGCCCAGCAGATCGCGGTCGGCCTCTACCCGTCGGTCCAGGTCTCGGAGGAGACGCTGCGGAAGACGGACGCCTGGCTCACGTCCGTGGACCCCACCCCGGCCCTCCGCCGCCTGATCTCCGAGTCCCGCGCGGGCGTGGAACGGGCCCTGAAGGCCCAGCGGGCGGACGCGGCTTCCGCGTAACCG
>NZ_WWKH01000092.1:0-1835 GCF_009865595.1 Streptomyces sp. SID1328
GAGGGGGAGGGCGGCGGCCACCAGGCGGCCGTTGGCGGCGGCCTGGTCCAGGGCGTCGCGGAGGAGGTCCTCGCGGGGCTGGCGGCCGATGGAGCCGACGGGAGCCGCGAACATCAGCACCTGCTGGTGCTTGTTGGCGGCGGCCCGCCAGCTGTCGGTGACCTGGAGCGGCTGGTGCGCCTGCCACCAGGCCACCGGCTGGCTGCCGTGGGGGCCCGGCTGGAGCACCGCGTGGAGCTGGCCGACGGCGAGCAGCACCGACCAGCCGTGCAGCACCGGGGGGACGGTGTCGAGCGCGGTGACCGGCATGAAGCCCTGCTCGATGAGGAGGGGGAGGAAGTCGTCCCCGCCCCCGGTGGCGCCGGGGCGCGCGATGGGCGCGGTCGGCTCGACGACGAGCGCCGGGTGCAACTCGCCCTCGATCAGCACCAGTCCGCTGGTCACGCCGAGGACGGCGGGCTCGGGCGTGGCCCGGTGGGGCTGCTCCGGCTCCTGGGGGGCCGCCTCGCCGCCGATGGAGCGGACGGCGCCCTGCAACTGCTCCTCGGTGACCTGCACGACCTGCGAGGGCAGACAGCCCGCGTGGGCGAAGGCGAGGACGGCGGTCTCGTCCCCGACGAACAGGACGGTGCTGGTGCGTTCCTGCTCGGAGTCCCCCGGAGTGCGGCAGGACGTGCAGTCGTAACTGCCCGGAGCGTTCGCTCCGGTGAGCAGCCGGTCGGCTTCTTCGTCGCCGATCTCGGCGCGTACGGCGTCACTGACGTCGAGCATGCGCGGCACGGTGGCTCCCTCGGGATGCGCGCGGTCGGCCGGGTGGCTCCCGGTCGCTGAGCCTTGGGATCGCGGGCTCATGCAGAAGACAACGGGCGTCCTGTGGTGGGAGTCACGCCCCAGGGGGAACGGAATCGAACCGGCCTGCGCGCAGGGTCACTTTCGACACGGAATCGGCCACTCACCGTCAACTCCGTACCCAGTCAAGGAACTTGAAAGGGTGATGTGTGTCACGGGCAGGTGCCGCCCATGGTCGACAAGTACCGACATAACCGTATGAAGTGGTTGGCCGGAAATCGCCGATACCGACGGTAACCGCCAACTGGCCTGCCGCGACGAGGTGTTGTTGAAATGCGGCACCTGTCCTCCTTAGATTCCTTCGCCGTGTGCAACTAGCACCGCTCGGGTAGGTCCGCCGCCCGGCGCCGGGTCCGTCAGGACCGCGGTACCGGTCACCGGTGGACGGGGCGGGCGCGAGGAACCGCGGTCCGACGCGGCGAGCCGTGCCCCGCCCAGGGGGAGCCCGGGTTCGTGGAGAGGGAACTGCATGACCGAGTGTGCCGATACGACCCGTTCGACCGCCCGTAAGGGCCGTACGACGGCCGCCCTCGCCGGGGCCGCGCTGCTCGCCCCGCTGGGGCTGCTGGCAGCCTCCGGAGAGGCGCAGGCGGCGGACAACGGGGTCTGGGACCGCATCGCCCAGTGCGAGAGCGGCGGCAACTGGCACATCAACACCGGCAACGGCTACTACGGCGGGCTCCAGTTCTCCGCCAGTACGTGGCGTGCCTACGGTGGCGGCGCCTACGCCGCCACCGCGGACCAGGCGTCGAGAAGCGCGCAGATCGCCGTGGCGTCCAAGGTCCAGCAGGCCCAGGGCTGGGGCGCCTGGCCCGTCTGCTCCGGCCGCGCCGGGGCCTACGGGTCCGCACCGTCCAGCGCCTCGGCGGGCAGCGGAACCGACAAGGGCGTGACGAAGAAGTCCGCTCCCGCCCAGTCCGCCCCGACCCGGTCCGCCCCGACCCGGACCGCACCGACGCGGTCCGCCCCGGCCCCGCAGCGCCCGG
>NZ_WWKH01000904.1:0-372 GCF_009865595.1 Streptomyces sp. SID1328
CTCCACCGCGGCCACCGCCCCCGCACACCCCACGTGCCGCTCCGCCACGGCCGCCGCCGCCCGGATCGCCGCCACCGGATCCACCAGACCACGGCCCTCAAGATCGTCCGCCGAGCCGTGCACCGTCTGGAACTCCACCAGCCCCGCCACCCCCGGCAGCAGATGCACGTTCTCCGTGAACCGGCTCTCCTGCCGCTCACCCCCCAACCGCTCCAGCAGCACCACATGCATGATGTCCGCCCACTCGTTCCCCGCCACCACCACCGTCCTCGACGGCAGCCCGTGCGCGATCAGATCCCGGTTCACCGTGTCCGGCGGGCACCACCGGATCTCCACCCCGTGCCGCTCCGCCGCCCGCCGCACCCAGTCGTC
>NZ_WWKH01000905.1:0-349 GCF_009865595.1 Streptomyces sp. SID1328
GGCGGGGGGCGAGCCGCCGCCACCGGGCGCAGCCCAGGCAGTCGCAGTCGCTCACCGGATCGAATTCCTCGAACACCGGAGCCGTCATGCGATCTGCCTCACATTCGGGGTGGATATGTCCGCGTGTGTGCACGTTGATCAGTCTCACAACTGTCCGCGTGACGCGCATGTTGACGGTCCGAATGGTGCACACCCCCCGCCCGGGCCCCGCCGGCCCCGTCCCCGGTGGTCTGGAGCACCCTGGCGGGTCCTGTAGAGTTTTCCCGTCAGCAGGCGCCGCTAGCTCAGTTGGTTAGAGCAGCTGACTCTTAATCAGCGGGTCCGGGGTTCGAGTCCCTGGCGGCGCACA
>NZ_WWKH01000906.1:0-207 GCF_009865595.1 Streptomyces sp. SID1328
CCGGGGTCGAGTCCCGGCACGTGCCGGGGTGCGGCGAGCCGGACCCGTACGGCTTCCACCAGGGCGTCGCGTACGGCGTCCACCGCGCGGTCGGGGTCGGCGGGGGGCGCGGCGACGGCGAGGGAGGCGACCGGCTCGTAGCCGGCGATCTCGCGCGCTCCGGCGCGCAGCACCAGCGCGTGGCCCGGCGCGACGCGGCGTACGCCC
>NZ_WWKH01000907.1:0-312 GCF_009865595.1 Streptomyces sp. SID1328
TGATGCTCACCCCCAAGTACCCGCCCACCGACACCGCCCCCGCCGTGCCCACCTCGACACCCACGGCCGCTGCGGGCGTCCCCGCCACCACCAGCCCGGCCCCGATCGGCCCCGCGTCGAACCGGCCGACCATCCAGCTCACCCCCGGCAGCACGCTCGCGCTCGTCGGCGGCGGCACGGCCGTGGTCCTGATCGTTGGCACGGTGCTGGTCTCCATGCTCCTGGCGGTCGCCATCACCGGCGTGAGCGTGGCCATCTGCGCCGTGGTCCTGCGCTCGCTGCTCAACGACTCCCGCAAGGGCCGGTGACCGG
>NZ_WWKH01000908.1:0-3449 GCF_009865595.1 Streptomyces sp. SID1328
GGGGGGCGGGGCGGGTGGGACTGAGGTCACAGTGGGGGTTCGGCCAAGTCGCGCAGTGCCTCCGCGATGGTCTTGATCTCGTCCATGCTCCCGGTCGCCACAGCGATCACTAGCCGCTCACCGGCGTCGATGTCCGCCCGCAACTGCCGGCCGTTCATGGCCAGGAAGATCATGCAGGACACCCAAGCCGTACGCTTGTTCCCGTCAATGAAGGGGCGGTTGATCGCCAAGGACTGGAGGAGCGCCGCCGCCTTGTCGAACAGGTCCGTGTACGCCTCCTGCCCGAACATCGAGGCCGAGGGCCGGTGCACGGCGGACTCCAGCAGCCCCACGTCCCGCACGACGACGTCCTGTTCGTCGACGGCATGCCCGGCGATGGACAGGACGTCCTCGGCGGACACGTAGACGCAGGTCACTTGAGCCGCTTCAGCAGCTCGGCCCACTTGGCGGTCTGCTCCTTCGCCGCCCTGCGGACCAGCGCCTCGTGTGCCGTCCGCGCCAGGTAGTCGTCCACGGCCCGCAGCAGTATGGCGTGCATGCTGACCCCCTCCTCTTCCGCGCGCAGCTTCAGGGCTTCCGTCTGGTCGTCACGGAGACGCAGGTTCATAGCCATACCAAAACGGTACGACCGGGTGGGGTCGAAGTGGTACCACTTACACCGAGGCCCGCAGCCGCGTCGTCACCCACGCCCCCACCATCGCCACCGCCGCCATGGGCAGGAAGACCGCGGCGAAGGCGGTGGTGCCCGTGGAGCCCAAGGCCGCGAAGGCGGCGCCCGCCGCGGCGAGGAGGACGACGTTGGAGAGGGCGTCGGAGATCTGGAGGGCGGCGGAGTTGGCGCCAGCCTCGGAGGGGGCGGAGAGCTTGAGCAGGAGAACGCTGGTGGAGGAGATCACCAGGCCCATCCCGAAGCAGCCGAACCCCCACGCGACCGCGACGGTCCACACCGGCACGGCGGGTACGAGCACGGCGGGTGCGGTGGCGATGGCGGCGGCCACCAGCACCATCCCGAAGGTCATCAGCCGCTCCCGGTACGGCTCCATCCGGTCCCGCGACTGCACCCAGGACGCCGCCGCCCACGTCAGCCCGCCCGCGGCCAGCGAGAACCCGGCGAGCGTCGGCGACAGCCCCCGCTGGGTGACGAGCATCAGCGGTACGAAGGACTCCGCCGCGATGAACGACCCCGCCGACAGTCCGCGCAGCAGCACGACGGAGGGCAGCCCGCGCGCCGCCCGGTACGTACCTCTCGGCAGCAGCCGCAGCACGGCCGGCACCAGCAGGGCGGCGCCGAGGATGCCGGGCACCAGGGAGAGCGGCCGTAGATCCTGCGCCGCGTACTGCACGAGCCCGGCGCCCAGCGAGACGGCGAGCGCCAGCCGGATGCGGCGCCGGTCGAAGGCGGGGGTACCGGCGTCGCGGTCCACGGGCCCGCCCGCCCGGCGCCGGATCTGGGGAAGGGCCAGGCCCAGCGGAAGCAGTACGAGCAGCGGGATGCCGAGGAACACCCACCGCCAGCCGAGGTGTTCCGCGACGGCACCGGAGGCGAGCGGTCCGACAATGGACGGCACGACCCACGCGGCGGCGAAGCCCGCCATGATCGCGGGCCGCAGCCGCTCGGGGTAGGCCCGGCCGACGACCACGTACACGGCGACGATCACCAGCCCGCCGCCGAATCCCTGCACCGCCCGCCCCAGGATGAACACCCACATCACCTGCGCGGTCCCGGACACCACGAGCCCGCCCGCGAACGCCCCGATCCCGGTGGCCAGCGCCGCGAGCGGCCCCCGCCGGTCCGCCCACTGCCCCGCGAGCACCATCCCGGTGAGGCTGGTGGTGAAGTACCCGGAGAACGCGAACGCGTACAGCGAAACCCCGTCCAGCTCCCGCGCCGCGACCGGCATCACGGTCCCGATGGCAGTCGCCTCGAAGGCGATCAGCAGCACAACGGACACGATCCCCACACTGAGCGCCCGATGCGCCCGCCCCAACACCCCGCCCTCGTCCTCGTGACGACCTATAGCGGCGACAACACTGTCGGAAGAATCAAGGGCGGCCATAGGGGCCAGCGTAAGGCTCGTATCCCCGATTGACCCCTGTCGGAAGCCCCACCCGCCCTACGACCTTCGCCGTAGGCCGCCACCACCTGTGAACACCACATGGCAGTCACATTGCACCCCCTCGCCCACCCTTGCCCCCCTCCCTCACCCCGCCCTACGTTCATTCCACAGCACACGGCCGTGTGCCCGAGTGGCTCAGGGACTCGCCTGCAAAGCGAGTTACGCGGGTTCGATTCCCGCCACGGCCTCCGGCATGTGACCAGGGAAAACAGAAGGGCGGCACCCCGGTGGGTGCCGCCCTTCTGGCCGCTCGTCTCAGTTCCCGTCTCAGTTCGAAGCCACACGCCGTCAGTGATGACCGGGCTGACAGTCTCAGTCGGGCAGGTTGTTCAAAGCGTCCTCACTTGTGAGTCCACCACCACCAAACGACGGCTACACAGACTGAGCCCACTTGACGAGCGGCCCCCTTCAGGGCCTCCTCGGAGGTCAGACCAGGGGCATCCCGCGAATCATGACGCTCTTGAAAGCTGTTCCGCGCTGTTGGCGCAAGGTCTACGCTGCGGCGCGTGGATGATCTGTTGAGGCAAGTCCCCATGAGTGATCAGGTGCATGAGGACGCCTACCGTGCCTGGCGTTCCTCGCTGACGACTTTGCTGGGGGTGCCTCCTTGCTGTCGTGGTGGCAGGAGCGCCGGTATCAGTTCGCTCACTGAGTTGGGGCCCTCCTGACCGAGGCGCGTGCAGACAGCTCCGTCACTACGGGCCCGGCGCCTTACGGAGTGTTCGCGTCAGGGGCAGGGCTGGGAGCATACGGGCGCCGTTGGCAGGATGAGATCCCGTGCGGTCCTGTGCTCGACGCGAAGCCCCCGACCTCCTTCGAAGTCGGGGGCATGCGCGTCCGCCCTACACTTGCGATCCGATCCCGTAGCGGGCTACGAACGCCTCAACTGTCGCCCGGTCGCGCCGCATCGCGGCCATCAGCTGGTTCTTCCGGAACCCTTCGCGGCCGGCCTCGATGACCTTCTCGTAGCCGTCGCGGGCCAGCACCAGCCGTTCTACGACCAGGAACTCGATGATGTCTTCCAGGCATGGGCGGAAGCGCTTCCCGCCTACTGGGAAGTGCAGCTGGGCCAGCGAACGGCCCGTATCGCAGCGAGGATCGTTCAGCGTCGAGAACAACTCTGACGTGGCATCAACCTGCAGGTGGGCGTCTGGATAGCCGTCTGCCTTGTCGCGCTCGTAGTCGTAGTGAAACAGGCCGTGCTTGGCATCCTGGGACGGGAAGACGCCGAAGAACGACTTGTGGACCATCAGGTGCTCACGTTCGGCGTCCAGGCGAAGCTGGAAGCTGACGTCCATCCACAGCTCGACCTTCGCTGCCCGCGGCCTAGAT
>NZ_WWKH01000909.1:0-5031 GCF_009865595.1 Streptomyces sp. SID1328
CGAAGACGAAGAGGAACAGCATGTTGCCGAGCAGATGTACCCAGCTCCCGTGCACGAACAGCGCGGTCACCGGGGTGAGCGCCTCGCGCACCGGCTCCGCGAAGAGTCCGGCCGGGATCACCCCCCAGTGCCGGAAGTACGACCGCTGCGCCGCGAGCAGGGCGTCCCCGGTGCCGTACGTGTGGGTGAAGCCGGAGGCCGGGCCCAGCAGGAAGATCAGGCAGCACAGGGCGATGAGGCCGTACGTCAGCGGCGCCGGGGTGCCCCGGACCGCCCTGACGGTCCGGGCGGCGGTCGTGCTCCACTCTCTGATCATGAATACAGAGCATGACGTAACCGGACGCACTGGTACAGACCGCCTCGCCGCTTCGGACAGGCGGGCGGCGAACACCCGGCAGGCCGTAGGGTTACGGCCACACGCGCCGGGGCTCCGGCGCGTTCAGTCCGCCAGACGCGACGAGAAGGAAGCGAGCTGAGCCATGACGGTTCCTCCGCCGACCGCCACGACACGCTGGCGCTGCACCCTGTGCGGCAACCTCACCCGGTTCGACGTGACCCGTTCCTCCAAGACCGTCGAGTACGTCCACCTCGACCTGGCCGGGGAGCCGACCGTCGAGGAGCGCGAGGTGGTCAGTGAGACCATCGAGTCGGTCCGCTGCCGCTGGTGCAACGCCGTGGACCAGGTGGAACTCGTGGACAGGCCGGGCGCCGCCTCCTGAGGGCGGGGCGGTCCGTGCGGGATCGGACAGGTATCGGGCATGTCGGGCATTGGGGTGTGACGGATGGTGGAGACCGCGGGCGGGGGGCCGGAGGACGGCACCGCCGAGGTGCTTGACCGTCCGCTGCCCGACGGCGTGCGCCGCCGGGTCGTGGGAATCGTCTCGGACGCCTTCGGCGCCCTGACCATGGCCGAACTGCCCGCCCCCCTGCGCCAGTACGCCCGGTTCACACCGACCCGGCGGGCCAAGTTCGCCGGGAACGCGATGGCCGCCGCGCTGGAGACCGAACGCCTCTTCCGGCAGCGGATCGCCGAGCGCTACAAGGAGACCCAGCCCGAGCTGTGCGGCGCGCTGGAGGCGGGCTCACCGCCCCCGGCCGCCGACCCCCTCGACGTCGCGGCCGCCGCCTATGTGCTGCGCCCGCCCGGCTGGGCCAAGCTGGTCGCCGCGGCCGGCGAGGAGGCCCAGCGCGCGGACGCCGAGCGCGTGGACGAGGAGAGCCGCGCCGAGCTGGAGAAGCTCCGTGAGGAGCTGGAGCGGGCCCGCGAGCACACCCGCGCCGAGACGGCCCGGCTGCGCGCCGAGCTGGACGCGGCCAGGAAGGAGGCCGACGCGCTGCACCGCAAGCTGCGCTCGGCCCTGAGCGACGTCAAGCGCGGGGAGGCCGCGCTGCGCAAGGAGCGCGCCGAGACCGAGTCCGCGCGGGCCGAGGGCCAGGCGGCCCTCTCCGCCGCCGAGAGCGAGTCCCGCCGGCTCAAGACCCGCCTGGGCGAGTCGGAGGCCGCGCTGGAGGCGACCCGCCGCGCGGTCCGCGAGGGCCGCAGCGTGGAGGACATGCGGGTGCGGCTGCTGCTCGACACCGTCCTGGAGGCGGCCCAGGGGCTGCGCCGCGAACTCGCCCTGCCTCCGGTGTCGGTGCGCCCGGCACAGACCGTGGACGCCGTCGAGCCGGGCCGGATGACGCCCAAGGACATCGCCGCCCGCGCCCTGTCCGAGCACGACCCGGCCATCCTCGACCAGTTGCTCGCGCTGCCGCAGGCCCATCTGGTGGTCGACGGCTACAACGTCACCAAGACCGGCTATCCGCAGATGCCGCTGGAGAAGCAGCGGCTCAGACTGCTCGGCCAGCTCTCCGCGCTCGCCGCGCAGACCGGCGCCGAGGTCACCTGTGTCTTCGACGGCGCCGAACTGGCCGCACCGGTACTGCTCGCGCCACCGCGCGGCGTGCGGGTGCTGTTCTCCAAGCCGGGTGTGACGGCGGACGAGCTGATCCGCCAGCTCGTGCGCGCCGAACCGCCGGGCCGGCCGGTCGTCGTGGCCTCCACCGACCGCGAGGTGGCGGACGGTGTCGCACGCGCCGGCGCGCGCCCGGTGGCCTCTGCGGTACTTCTCAAGCGACTGTCCTGAACGCCCAACGGACACGTGACCTGCCCCAATTGAGGCTTCTGTGGACGACGGAAAGTCAACCCGGTGTCACGCGTGGTGCGTTGAGTGCAAAATATGCAGCGAGGGACTGGATTTTTTGCTGTGAGGATTTGAACTGATCACAACTGGGTCACTAGGGTCGGTTCGAACCTCCGAGCGGGTGATCACTCACAAGAAGGAGTTCGTCCTCAGTGGCGTCCCATCGTCGACCCAAGCAGCCGAGCCGCACGCGTGTCACCGTGCTCACCACCGCGGCGGCCGCCGCCGTCGCGCTGAGTGCGAACGCGGCCAACGCAGCCCCGAGCGAGAAGCCGGGCAAGACCGAGGTCAAGGCGCAGGTCGACAAGCTCTACGAGCAGGCCGAGCAGGCCACCGAGAAGTACAACGGCGTCAAGGAGAAGCAGGAGAAGCTCCAGAAGGAGATCTCCACGATCCAGGACAACGTCGCCCGCGGCCAGCAGGACCTCAACAAGCTGCGCGACGGCCTCGGTTCGCTCGCCACCGCCCAGTACCGCAGCGGCGGCATCGACCCCTCGGTCCAGCTCTTCCTCTCCGCGGACCCGGACGACTACCTCGACAAGGCCTCCACGCTCGACCAGTTGAGCGGTCAGCAGGTCGAGGCGCTGAAGAAGATCCAGGACAAGCAGCGCGAACTCGCCCAGGAGCGCGCCGAGGCCACCGAGAAGCTCAAGGACCTCGCCTCCACCCGCACCGAGCTGGGCAAGAAGAAGAAGGAGGTCCAGGGCAAGCTGGGCGAGGCGCAGCGCCTGCTCAACACCCTGACCGCCAAGGAGAAGCAGGCGCTCGCCGCCGAGCAGCAGCGCGCCGACCGCTCGTCCAGCGAGCGGGTCCAGCTCGGCCACGCCGTCCCCGCCTCGGGCCGCGCCGGAGCCGCGTTCTCCGCCGCCCAGAGCAAGATCGGCACCCCGTACGTCTACGGCGCCACCGGCCCCTCCTCGTACGACTGCTCGGGTCTGACCTCCTGGGCCTACGCCCAGGCCGGTGTCTCCATCCCGCGCACCTCCGAGGCGCAGGCCAACATCGGCACCCGGATCTACTCCACGAGCGACCTCCAGGTCGGCGACCTCGTCTTCTTCTTCAACGACATCCACCACGTCGGTCTCTACGCGGGCAACGGCCAGATCCTGCACGCCCCGCGCACCGGCACGGTCGTCCGCTACGAGTCCATGAGCACCATCGGCGGCCCGTTCATGTTCGGCGTCCGCGTCTGACACCCTCGCCACACCCGCCCGAACGGGCGAATCACGGCACCGCGCGACCCCTGGCGCCCCGCCGCTGACCTGCGTCGGCGCCGGGGCGCCACCGTGTGTGCGCCCGGCGGTCGTTGGCCGGTGGGTACCGCTGCGGCTACTGTCTGGCGCGGTTTCCCCGGCGCCGAGGGCCCCCGCCCGTCCGTGTGCCGGGGAGACGGTTTTGTCGTCCAGGGGAAGGACCGTCGTGGCGTCCCATCGCCGTCCCGCAACATCCGGATGCGACCGGGGCGCAGCCGCCCTGTGCGTGCTGTCCGCCGCGGCCGCCGCCCTGGGCGCCGTACCCGCCGCCCACGCGGCGCCCCCCGACAGCGCCCGCGCCGAACTGGACCGGCTCTACGCCCAGGCCGAGCGCGCCACCGAGGACTACGACCGGGCCGACGAACGCGCGGACAAGCTGCGCCACGAGGTCCGCGACGCCCAGGACCACATCGCCCGCACCCAGCAGCGGGTCAACTCCCTGCGGGAGCGGCTCGGTTCGCTGGCCGGTGCCGAGTACCGCTCGGGCGGCATCGATCCGGCCGTCGCCCTGCTGTTCTCCGCCGACCCCGACGACTACCTCGACAAGGCGTCCGTCGTCGACCGCATCGGCACCCGTCAGGCCGGACAACTGCGGGAACTGAACGGCGCGTTGCGCGACCTCGCCCAGGAGCGGGCGGAGGCGGAGGGCAAGCTCGGCGACCTGGAGCGCAGCCGCAAGGCGGTCGCCGCGCACAAGCGGAAGGTGCGGGAGCGGCTCACCCGCGCCCGGCAGCTGTTCGACTCCCTTTCCGCCGCCGACCGCGCCGACTACAACCGGTCCTCCCGCTCCGGCCGCCCCGGCCTCACCGGCCTCGGCGACCTCGACCCCCGTGCCGCCGCCGCGCTCGCCGCAGCCCGCTCCGCCCTCGGCCGGCCGTATGTGTGGGGCGCCAACGGGCCCTCCGGGTTCGACTGTTCCGGCCTGATGCAGTGGTCGTACGCCAGGGCGGGCGTCCAGCTCCCGCGCACCTCGCAGGCCCAGCGCAACGCCGGACACCGGGTCCCGCTCTCCCAGGCCCGCCCCGGCGACCTGGTGATCTACCGCTCCGACGCCAGCCATGTGGCGATGTACGTCGGCGACGGCCAGGTGATCCACGCGCCCCACCCCGGCGCGGCGGTGCGCTACGACCGGGTCGGGATGCTGCCGATCTCCGCGGTGACCCGGCCCTGAGCCCTGCCCGCACCCCGTACGATCGGACGGTGGCCGGCCGGGACGGAGCGTGGCGAGCAGCGGCGGCGGGACTCTGCCTGCTGCTCCTGCCGGCGTTCTCCGGATGCGGCCACCGCGCCCCCGGCACCGCCGCCCGCGCCGAGGTGCAGCGGGTGCTCGACCGCCGGGCCACCGCCCTGCTCGGCCACGACGAGGCCGCGTACGCCACCACCGGCACGCGCGTCCCGTACACCCGGCTCCGGGCCCTCCCGCTGGCCTCCTGGGCCTACCGGATCACCTCGCTGCGCCCGGACGGCACCAGCGCCGACGCCGAGCTGAGCTACCGGGTCGCCGGGCAGGACACCGCGCCCGTCACCGCCCGGCGCACCCTCACCCTGAGCCACACCGCCGACGGCGGCTGGTACGTCGCCGCCGAGGGGCCCGC
>NZ_WWKH01000910.1:0-17211 GCF_009865595.1 Streptomyces sp. SID1328
GGCCACCGCGAACGCCGGACCGAGGGCGGGCAGCAGCGCCGGGTCGGGGTTGCCGGTGGACAGGTCGCGCGCACCCTCCGGCACGTCCACGCGCAGCTCGTCGCGGCCGGTGGTGGCGGGCTTGGGGCGGACCCGGCTGCCCCGGCGGCCGGCGGTCTCGATCACCCCGCGCTCGCGCAGGGTGCGGTAGGCGGCCGCGACCGTATTGGGATTGACGTCGAGCCGGGCCGCCAACTCCCGCATGGGCGGCAGTGGTTGGCCCGGCAGCAGCTCCCCCGAGCCGACCGCGTGTTCGACGCTGGCCGCGATCTCCGCTGCGCCGCGCCCCTGAATCCGATACTCTCCTAGCACAAACGTAATTATGCACTAGTGCAATCCAGCAGTCCAGGGAGGGCCGCCATGCAGGGCACCGGACAGGCAGCACCGCAGGCCGACTACGCACCGACCGACCGCACCGTGCCCACCAGGGCCCCGCAGCGTGCGTCGTACGACAGGGAGGCGGTGCACGCGATCCTCGACGAGGGCTACCTCTGCCACCTCGGCTTCGTCCGCGACGGCGCGCCGGTGGTGCTTCCCACGCTGTACGGCCGGGTCGGCGAGCGGCTGTACGTGCACGGGTCCACGGGTTCGCGCCCGCTGCGGATGACCGGCGCCGCCGATCCGGGACTCCCGGTGTGCCTGACGGTCACCCATGTCGACGGCCTGGTGCTGGCCCGCTCCGCCTTCCACCACTCGATCAACTACCGCTCGGTGGTGGTGCACGGCGTGGCGTACGAGGTCACCGACCCCGAGGAGCGCCGGATCGCGCTGGACGCCGTGGTGGACCAGGTGGTGCCGGGCCGCTCGGCCGACTCCCGCCCCGCCAACCGCAAGGAACTGGCGGCGACGGCGGTGATCCGGCTGGACCTGCGGGAGGTCTCGGCCAAGGTCCGCACCGGCGGCGTCAACGACGAGCCGGAGGACCTCGCCCTGCCGCACTGGGCCGGAGTCGTCCCCGTACAGAAGACCTACGCGACCCCGCTCGCCGACGCCGACCTGGCTCCCGGCACGGAACTGCCGGACTATCTGACGGAATTGACCAAGTAGGCCCGCCGGGGCCTAGGCCGCGGTCCCCCGCGCCGACAGCTCCCGTTCCGCGCCCCCCTCGGCGACCGGCTCGGGGACACCCTGGGCCGGCGCCGAGGACTGGGCGATGAACGCCCCGAGGAGCACGACCGCACCCCCGGCCACCTGCGGCAGCGACAGATGCTCACCGAGCAGCACCCAGGCCAGCACGGTGGCGATGACCGCCTCCAGACACGCGACGACCCCGGCGACCTGCGGCGACAGCCGCCGTACCGACAGCACGCCGGTGACGTAGGCGGCGACCGTGGCGACGAGCACGATCCAGGCGAGCAGCGCGAGGGCGGGCACCGGCGTGCCGTCCAGGTGCGCCGTGCCGGTGAGCACCGAGCGGTCCATGGTCCAGGGCCGCGCGACGAGGGTGAGCACGGCGGCGCCGACCAGCAGGCCGTAGGCGATCACGCCGAGCGGGTCGGGTGCCCGCTCCCCCGCGTCGCCGCCCTGGTCGGACAGCACGAAGTAGCCGACCTGGCAGCAGGCGGCGCCGAGGGCCAGCAGCAGGCCGAGCGCGTCGAAGCGGAGCCCGGCCCACACCTCGACCACACAGGCGAGCCCGCCGGCCGCGAGGACCACACCGAGCGCGGCCGCCCTGGTCACCGGCCGCCGCTGCACGAACCGCACCCAGCCGAGCACCAGCGCCGGGGCCAGGTATTCGATGAGCAGGGCGACCCCGACCGGGATGCGGGAGAGCGCGGCGAAGTAGCACGCCTGCACTCCCGCGACCGCCAGCACCCCGAACCCGGCGAGCAGCGCCGGGCGGCGGCGGAGCAGCGCGCGGTGCCGTACGGCGAGGGGCAGCATCACCAGGGCGGCGCCGGTGACCCGGAGCCAGACGACGTGCAGCGGGTCCAGGCCCGCCTCGATCAGCGGCTTGGCCGCGACTCCCGACCCGCCGAAGGCCAGGGCCGAGACGAGCGCGAGGCCCAGCCCGGCGCCTCGGCCGCTGCCACTGTTTCCGGACGTACGCACGCGCACATGATGACAGGCGATGACATGAGCGTCACCCCTGTTGACACCTGTCTCAGAAGGTGGACGCGGGCTCACCCGCCCGTGGCGCGGGGTGCCTTCCTGGCGGTCAGGGCGCCGGCCGGGATTCCGGCGTGCTCCAGCACCTCGACGGCGCGGGAGCGCGGGTCGGCCACCAAAGCGGCGAGCAGGTCGAGGCCGGTGGCGTGGAGTTCGCCCCGGCGGGCGGCGCGGCGCGGGGCCTCCCGCATGGCCTCGGCCGCGAGGGGCGACCAGCGCTCGGGACCCTCGAAGGTCCCGTCGCCCCGCACCGGTCTCGGTACGGCACCCGGTGTGCCGCCGCCCTCCGCCACGCGCTGCCAGCCGAGTCCGTAGCCGATGCTGCGCTGCACCAGGTAGCCGAGCAGCCGGACCAGTTGGGGGCCGACGGCGGCGCGGGCCTCGGGGTCCGCGTCGAGGAGGGAGTGCAGCAGGTGGGCGGTGTCGATCTGCCGGTCGCCGTCCCGCACGGCGCGACGGCGGGCACCGGCGACGACCGCGGAGAGCGTCGCGTCGAGTCCGGTGTCGTCCGGTGCGCCGGCGCCGCCCTCGTCGGGGACGGTCCGACCGGCTGTACGGGGTTCCACGGTCCCACCCCATCAGTCACGGCGGCCCCTTCACATCCGCGAGGGGAACCATTCGTGCGTCCCACGCAGAGTGGAGACCGGCGTACGCCGTCTCCTCCTCACGGATGAGGCCGCGCCTTCTCTCTCGGGGGCGCGTCCGGCCCGTCGCGCACCCTCGCGCAACCACACCGCCCCCTCACACGTCTCCCATGAAGTGGAGGAAGGATGCCCGTGCTGGCTGGTGGGCCTGCCGGCGGTCGACGGCAAGCAGTACGTCTACCGGGTGTACGCCCCGGGGGACGCACTGCCCGCCGACCTCTTCTGGGACGCCTGGCACTGCCACGACGAGGGCCCCTTCCCACGGGCGTGGGACCTGTTCGACGCGGCGCTGATACGCCGGGTGCCGGCGGTCTGAGCCCCGGCGCACTCCGGCAAGGGCTCAGTCCTCGTCGGCGAGGATGAGGTACAGCTTCTTGCGGGCGTCGTTGAGGACGGCCAGCGCCTTGTCCCGCTGTTCCTTGGTACCGGTCTTCCAGACCTGGCCGAAGGCTTCCATCAGACCGGAACCGGCCTGGCGGATCTCGCTGAGCGCCTCCCAGTCGACGCCCCGCGACGCCTCCTCCCAGGGCGCGTCCGGCCCCTCCTCGGCGGCGGCACGGCCGGCCTCGGTGAGCACGAACAGCTTCTTGCCGCCCTCGCTCTCGCTGGCGATCAGGCCCTCGTCCTCCAGCAGTTGCAGCGTGGGGTACACCGAGCCGGGGCTCGGCTTCCACGCGCCGCCGCTGCGCTCGGCGATCTCCTGGATCATCTCGTAGCCGTGCATCGAGCGGTCCTTGAGCAGCGCCAGGATCGAGGCCCGCACATCGCCGCGCCGCGCCCTCCCCCTCGGCCCGCCGGGTCCGCGGCCGCCCCCGAATCCGGGACCGCCGAACATCGGCCCACCGAATCCGGGTCCCCCCGGCCCGAAGGGCCCGAACGCCCCGCGCTCACCCTCGAACCCGGGCCGGCCGTGCCGACCCGGACCGGCACCCCAGGGGCCTCGGTGAAATCCATGACCGTGCATCACGATCACTCCGTTCCGTTGTCGATCCATCACATTCGATCGCGTTCCTTACGCAACACGTCAACGATATATCGGTGAATTGCTCACCGACAAGCCCCTGCCCGAAGAAACCGGCTGGCCGCCCCTCACCGCGCGGGCATACGATCCCCCGCATGACGACACGTCTGGTGCAGATCTCGATGAAGGCCACGGACAAGTCCGCGCTCGGGCGGTTCTGGGCGGAGGCGCTCGGCTGGAAGGTCACCGGGGACACGCCCGACGAGACGAACGTCGAGCCCGAGGGCGTCACGTACCCCTCTCCCGAGGCCGTCTGCATCGACATCCTCGACGTGCCGGTCCCCAAGACGGCGAAGAACCGCGTCCACCTCGACCTCGCCACCACCTCCGAGGCTCACCGGTCGGAACTGCTCGCCCGGCTGGCGGACTTGGGCGCCACCCCCGTCGACATCGGCCAGGGCGACGTCCCCTGGACCGTCCTGGCGGACCCCGAGGGCAACGAGTTCTGCGTACTGGAGCCCCGGGATCCGTACCGGGACACCGGCCCGGTCGCCGCGGTGGTCGTCGACTGCGCGGACCCGCACGCCATGGCCCGCTTCTGGGGCGAGGCCATGGACTGGAACGTGCACGAGGTCACCGACGGCATCGCCCGCCTCCGGTCCGCCAAGTCCGTCGGCCCCTACCTGGAATTCATCCGCACACCGGACCCGAAGACCGGCCTGAACCGCGTCCACTTCGACCTGCGCCCCTACCCCGGCGACGACCAGTCCGCCGAGGCCGACCGCCTCCGCGCCCTGGGAGCCACCGACCTCGACTTCGGCCAGGGCGACGTCTCCTGGACCGTCCTCACCGACCCGGAGGGCAACGAGTTCTGCCTCCTCGTCCCGCTGTAGAGCGCACCGCCCGACCATCCACTGCCGGGAGACCCCGGCCGACGACTTCCGGGACGACTCCACCCCATGACCACGCCCGACCCCAAGGCCGACCTCCTCCGCTACCTGAGGTCCGCCCGTGAAGCCCTGCTCTGGAAGCTCGACGGGCTCTCGGAGTACGACGCCCGTCGCCCCCTCACTCCGACCGGGACCAACCTGCTGGGCCTGGTGAAGCACGCGGCCGGGGTGGAGCTGGCGTATCTCGGGGACACCTTCGGGCGGCCCTCGGGTGAGCCGCTGCCGTGGCTCGGGGAGGACGCCGAGGCCAACGCGGACATGTGGGCCACCGCCGAGGAGTCGCGTGCGGACATCACGGGCCTGTACCGCCGCGCCTGGGCGCACGCGGACGCGACGGTCGAGGCACTCCCGCTGGACACCGTCGGCCGGGTGCCCTGGTGGCCGAGCGGCCGGGACGAGGTGACCCTGCACCACGCCGTCGTACGCGTCCTCGCCGACACCCAGCGGCATGCCGGGCACGCGGACATCGTCCGGGAGCTGGTGGACGGCGTGACCGGGATGGACCAGGGGAACACCAGCATGCCGTCGGACGACCCCGCCTGGTGGGCGGGGCACCGGGCACGGGTGGAGCGCGCGGCGCGGGACGCCTGACCCGTCGCGCACCGGCCCGCCCGGCGTTTGCCAGAATGGCAGCGGCCCGCAGGTGAGGGCCGCCGCCGAAGTGTGAGGAACGAGCAGCATGACCGACCTGGCCCCCACGCCGCAGCAGAAGGAGATCGCCCGCGATCTCCAGGTCTCCGAGTCCTTCGACGCGGAGCAGGAGATCGAGCGCCGCACCGCGTTCCTCGCCGAGCGCCTGACCTCCACGGGCCTGCGCTCACTGGTACTCGGGATCAGCGGTGGGGTGGACTCGACCACGGCGGGCCGCCTGTGCCAGCTCGCGGTCGAGCGGGCCCGCGCGGCCGGCCACGAGGCGACCTTCTACGCGATGCGCCTGCCGTACGGCGTCCAGGCCGACGAGGCCGACGCCCAGCGCGCACTGGACTTCATCCGCCCCGACCGCACCCTGACCGTCGACATCCGCCCCGCCAGCGACGCCGCGCTGGACGCGGTCGTGGCCGGCGGCGTGGTCTTCCGGGACGCGTACCACCAGGACTTCGTGCAGGGCAACATCAAGGCCCGCCAGCGCATGATCGCCCAGTACGCGGTGGCCGGCGCCCAGGACGGCCTCGTCGTCGGCACCGACCACGCGGCGGAGGCGGTCTCCGGCTTCTTCACCAAGTACGGCGACGGCGCGGCAGACGTCGTCCCCCTCACCGGCCTCACCAAGCGCCGCGTCCGCGCCCTCGCCGACGCGCTGGGCGCCCCCGCCGAGCTGGTCTGGAAGACTCCCACCGCCGACCTCGAGACCCTCGACCCCGGCAAGTCCGACGAGACCGCCCTCGGCGTCACCTACGACGACATCGACGACCTCCTGGAAGGCAAGCCGGTCCCCGAGCCCGCCTACACCACGATCGTCGACCGCTACCACCACACCGAACACAAGCGCCAGCTCCCCCTGGCTCCCTGAGCCCCGCCCGGCCAAGGCCACTCCTGCTCAACTGGCCTTGGCCGCAAGCTCGTTCCACCCCTTAGGGTCTGCGCATGCGCATCCGAATCGTCGACGCCTTCGCCGACCGCCCCTTCACCGGGAACCCCGCCGGGGTCCTGCTCCTGGACGATGTGTTCCCCGACGACGACTGGCTCCAGCGGGTGGCCGCCGAGGTCAATCACTCCGAGACGGCCTTCGCCCACCGGCTGCCGGGGGGCGGGGAGGCGGACTGGGCGCTGCGGTGGTTCACGCCGGTCACGGAGGTGGCGATGTGCGGGCACGCCACGCTGGCCACCGCGCACGTGCTGTACGCCACGGGGGCCCACGAGGGTCTCGTGCGGTTCGCCACCCGCAGCGGGGTGGTCGTCGCCACGCCGCACGGGGACGGGGAGATCACCCTGGACTTCCCCACCGCCCCGCTCACCGAGGTGGAGGCCCCCGCGGGGCTCGCCGAGGCGCTGGGCACGGAGCCGGTGGCCGCCTTCGACACCGGGCCGAACGTCGGGGACCTGCTGGTGGAACTGGCCGACGAGAAGACGGTGCTGGAGCTGACCCCGGACCACCGGGCACTCGGCGGCTGCTCCAGCCGGGGCGTGATCGTGACCGCCCGCGCCGAGGACCCCACCCTGGGCGCCGACTACGTCTCCCGCTGCTTCTTCCCGAACGTCGGCATCGACGAGGACCCGGTGACCGGCAGCGCCCACACCGCACTCGCCCCCTACTGGTCCGCCCGCCTGGACCGCGACGACCTCACCGGCCTCCAGGCGTCCCGCCGTGCCGGCCTGATCCACACCGGCCTGCGCGGCTACCGAACCCTGCTCCGAGGCCGCGCGGTCACCGTCATCGACGGCGAACTCCTGGCCTAGGCACCCCTGGCTCAGGGAGTCGGCAGCCACCCCACCTTGCCCGCCAGCAGGGCGTAGCCGACGAAGGCGCCGATGTCGAGGAATGAGTGGGCGACGACCAGAGGGCCGACCCGGCCCCAGCGGCGGTAGAGCCAGACGAACACCACGCCCATCACCATGTTGCCGATGAAGCCGCCGATGCCCTGGTAGAGGTGGTACGAGCCCCGCAGGACCGCGCTGGCCACCAGCGCGGTCCCCGGACTCCAGCCCAACTGGCCCAGCCTGCGCAGCAGATAGCCGACGACGATGACCTCTTCGAGGACCGCGTTCTGCAGGGCGGACAGCACCAGCACCGGGTACTTCCACCACACGTCGGGCAGCGCCTCGGGCACCACGGTGAGATTGAAGCCGAACCCGCGCGCGGCCAGGTAGAAGGCGATCCCGGTACTGCCGATCACGGCCGCGACGGCGGCGCCACGCGCCAGGTCGGACCAGGGCCGCCCCCGGTCGAAGCCGATCACGCGCAGGCTCTCGCCCTCCCGGCACAGCAGATACGCCACCAGTGCCACCGGCACGAGCGCGGACGCGATCCCGAAGAGCTGCCAGGCCAGGTCGAGCCAGGGCCGGCCGGGCGCGGCGGAGGCGTTGAGGGTGGCGGCCTGGTCCTTGAGCCCGCCGGGCTTGGTGACCGACCCGATGAAGCTGATGAGCGCGGACACCCCGCTGGCGCCGAGCGAGAGCGCCAGCACGATCAGCGTCTCGTCCCGCAGCATCCGCCGGGAGGGCTGCTGCCATGCCATGGACTCGGCCACCGGTTCCGCCTCCACCCGCGTTCCGGGCGCCGGGCGGCTCGACCTGCCCCCGCGCGCCTGCGTTCGGGCAAAGGATCGCAGAAGGACCCGGCCGGGCCGCGCACCGGGTGGCACACGGCACGGCCGTACGCGGACGGAACACCCGCGTACGGCCGTGACCCCGGAAAAGGCCTCCGGAAAACGGCCCTGGAAAACCTCCTCAGCCCAGCGGCACCGGCTCCGGCACCCCCACCGGCCAGGTGTGCACCGGTTCCCCGGCGTGCATCAGCTCGGCGTACCGGCGCGTCGTCGCGGCGAGCGCCTCCTCCCGGCCGTGGCCCTTCTCCAGGGCGCGATGGAAGGTGGCCGCCTGCCAGGACGCGCCGTTGACCCGCTTGCGGCACCGCTCCTCGATGACCCCGAGGTAGAAGTCCCGGTCGGCCGCCTCGATCCCCCACGCGTCCAGCCCCGCGGCGGCCATCGGCAGCAGCTCGTCGCGGACCAGGGTGACGGCGTCGACCTCGGCCGTACCGCCGTAGCGGCCGCGCCGGGGCCAGGTGAAGCGGGCCTCGATGCCGTACCGGCAGGCCGCGTCGAAGTTGGCCTCGGCGGCCTCGAAGGGCAGCCGGGACCACACCGGGCGGGACTCCTCGGCGAGCGCGCGCACCAGCCCGTAGTAGAAGGCCGCGTTGGCGATCACGTCGGTGATGGTGGGCCCGGCGGGCAGCACCCGGTTCTCCACCCGGAGGTGGGGAACGCCGTCGGCGATGTCGTAGACCGGGCGGTTCCAGCGGTACACCGTGCCGTTGTGCAGGACGAGTTCGGCCAGCCTGGGCACGCCGCCGGCGTCGAGGACCTCCAGCGGCTCCTCGTCGTCGCAGATCGGCAGCAGGGGCGGGAAGTAGCGCAGGTTCTCCTCGAACAGGTCGTGGGCGCCAGTGATCCAGCGCTCGCCGAACCAGGTGCGCGGCCGTACGCCCTGGGCCTGGAGTTCGGGCGGGCGGGTGTCGGTGGCCTGGAGGAAGAGCGGCGGCCGGGACTCGCGCCACAGCTCGTGCCCGAACAGGAACGGCGAGTTGGCGCCGACCGCGATCTGCGCGGCCGAGGCCGCCTGCGCCGCGTTCCACACGTCGGCGAACCGGTCGGGCGTCACCTGGAGATGGAGCTGCACGGAGGTGCAGGCCGCCTCGGGGACGATGGAGCGTGCGGTGCAGCGCAGATGCTCCACGCCCTCGATGTCGAGCCGGAAATCCTCACCGCGCGCGGCGACGATCTGGTCGTTGAGGAGGGCGTACCGGTCCACCTCGGAGAGGTTGGACGAGACCAGGTCGTCCCGGCCGAGCGTGGGCAGGATGCCGGTCATCACGATTCCGGCGTCCACCTCGCCCGCCTTGCGGTCGGCGTAGGCGAGGGAGGTGCGCAGTTCCTCCGCGAGCCGGTCGAATACCCGGTCGCCCAGCCGGTGCGGGGCTATGTTGACCTCCAGATTGAACATGGCGAGTTCGGTCTGGAAATCGCGGCTGGCGATCCGCTCCAGTACCTCGCCGTTCAGCATTTTCGGCATACCGTCGGGGCCGGCGAGATTCAATTCGATCTCCAGCCCCATCAGGTTCTTGGGACGGTCGAACCGTTTCTCGGCCAGCAGTCGCTCCAGTCCCGCCAGGCACTTCTGGAGCTTTTCACGGTAGCGCTGGCGATCGGACAGGTCGAACGGGCCTGCCACGACCTTCTCCCCCATGGAAGTGTCCCTCCTCGGATGGGCGGCCCGAGGGTCCGGCCGCCGGGGCTCCCGGATCGGTTGGGATGATGCCCAGCGGAAGCGATCGATAACGCCGCATCCGGCCTCGCCGCCCATTATTCTGACGGAAGTGTCCTGCGGCACATTCACGAGGCATGCCGCATCACGCATCTTCGGGTGCCCTGATCGCCTCGTGAAAAACGCCGACGACAATCGGCCGACCGCGCGGGCGGGGTCCGGCGAGGTCAGTGGGCCCCCGCGGCCGGGAAATCGGGAGCTTCAGCACGTATCCGCGACCGGATATCGCCTTGCCCGGACCATCGGAATCGGATAGCCGAAACAACGGGTGAACACGTGTCGTATAAACTTCGCGGACAGGGCCGAAGGATGGTGCCTCGGTACCGGTTTCTGACGCGTTCCCGCCGCATTCCGGCCGTCGCTCGACGACCGGCAGATCTCCGTCGCACTCGCGTCCGCTCCGGGCCCCGCCGCCCCCGGCCCTCCACCTGTGAGCAGACAGTGCCGTCCGCCCCACCCTTCTCGCGCCGCCGCGCCTGTCGAACGAGAGGCGACCCACCATGCCGCTGCACGTGCCCCCCGCGCCCGCGCCCGCACTGCACTCCGTCCTCACGGCCCTCGGTTCCCCCACCGCGGTCCGAGAGGCGCGCACCCCTGCCCTGCGTGCCGCGCAGGGCCCGGTCACACCAGAACTCCCGCTCGCCCTGCACGTGTTGGACCACATCACCCCCGAGGGCCTGTCCGCGACGCGGCTGACGGGCTGGCGGTTCGTCATCCGGGCCGGCGACCGCCCGGTCGCGGCGGCCGACACCGTGCTCACCCCGGACGGCTGGGCCTTCTCGCACTTCTTCGAGGGTCCCTACATCCCGTCCACCGAGCGGGCGCTCCAGCAGGCCGAGGCGCTGCTCCAGCCCTACCAGCCGCGCCTGCTGTCGGTGCCGGGCCTGTACATGCTCACCCTGTGGCTGCACGGTGATCCCGCCGCCGACCCGGCCGAGGGCCACCCCGCCGCCACCGATCTCCTGGTCCCGCTCGCCCCGGCGCCGCCCGGCATCCGGGCCCACCGGCCGCACCGGGTCTCTGAGTTGCTGCCGGTGCTGACCCATCGCGCGACTCCCGTGCCCCTTCTCGGCTCACCCGCCTGACCGACCACCCGCGTACCCCGCTTCCCGGCGCGGAAGCGGGGTACGGCCTTTTCTCCGGGTACGCCGGATTCCTGCTCGGGGTGCGCGCCCTTTCCGTGAGCCCCACACATTTCGCTCGTGCGAGTAATTGCCCGCTCCTGTGAGCGAATAGCCGCCACTCCCCCAAGTGGACTAGCCCTTTCCGGCCACAACGAACCACCCAAAGGGACAGTGCGGTTGGATTGAACCGTCCGCGAGGGTGATGCGTCATGAACGAGTAAGGAGCGGTGCTGCGAAATCCCTGCGGAACGACGCCCAGCGGGCAACACTGGATTCCGACCGATGTTTCACCACGGGGGACGGACATGACCACGACAAAGCGAAAGATCCCGCCCATGTGCCAGCATCAACCGACCTGCCCGCCAGCCGAGTCCGCCGACCGCGAGTCGGCCCGTCTCGTGGCGCACCACCCGGAACAGGGGTGGAGTCTGCTGTGCAACGGCGTTCTGCTCTTCGAGGACACCGGCGAGCTGCTGCCCGACGGCCGGGTCATTGCCCCCCACCGCCCGCTCGGCGCGCTCATGACCGCCGCCTGAGCAGCACCTGAGGCGCCCCGCCGAGGCCGCCCGACGATCGCAGGGGCCGGACGCACACACGGTGCGCACCGGCCCCGACTCGCGTCCGGGGCCGGGCAGCCGGGAGCCGGCTGGTCGAATCGGCCGGACGGGAGTGGGATGGAAGCAGGATGCGCGAGCGGTCCCTCCCCGAGGAGCGTGAAGTGATGTCCGGTTACAACGCCGCCTGGGCCACGCGGGTGGTCGTCGGTGTGAGCGGTTCCCTGGGCAGCGTCACGGTCCTGCGCCGGGCCACCGCGCTCGCCCACCGTCTCGCCGCCGAGCTGTGGCCGGTGCTGGCCTGGACGCCGCCCGGCGGCGATCCGGCCGGCCGGCGCTCCCCTGTCGCCGACCCGCTGACCGAGGAGTGGCAGCGGATGGCGGAACACCGCCTGACCTCCCTGCTCGACGACCTCTTCGGTGAGGAGGGCCCCGGCCTCCCGCTGCACGCGGTGATCGTGCGCGGCACGCCGGGCCCGGCGCTGCTGGCGGTCGCGGACCGCGAGGACGACCTGCTGGTGGTCGGGGCGGGCCGTCGGGGACTGCGCCGGGCCTTCTCCGGCCGGGTCTCCCGGCAGTGCCTCGCCCACGCCCGCTGCCCGGTGCTCGCGGTGCCGCCCTCCCCGCTGGAGTCCGACCTGACGGCCGTCCATCGCCGCAACGCCTGGCACTGGCGCATGGACATCCGCGGCCTCTGACCCCGCTCGCGCTGGGCTGCGGGCCGCCCCCGCGCGAGGCAGCATGGACAGGGTGCGGACGACCGCCCGACGATCTCGCCCGAGATGACGCTCGGTGTCCGCTCCCGGAGCCCCCGAACCCCCTCCCGGCGCCGCCCGCACACCGCCTCTCCCCTACACGCAGGCTCCGGGCCTTCACTTATCGGTGCGTCAGCAGCCCCGTCGGCCCATTCTTAACGCAGGATTGACGCCTCCCCGCCCCGGAATCCATGGGGCGAGCGTCACTCTCCGCATACGCTGGTCCGGCTGTCCGCGCGACCGCGGACAGTGACCGCAGGCAGCCGAGCCGCACCACCTGGAGCACGCCGATGGCCACGACCGAGCACCCTCCCAGCCGTCTGCGCGGCTGGATGCTGCAGGGGCTCTCCGACATGGGCAAGCGGGGTGGCCTGACCGGTCCGCACGCCGAGCCGGAACCCCCGCAACGGGGCCAGCGCTGGTGGCGGGTGATGTGCCTGACCGGCGTCGACTACTTCTCCACCCTCGGCTACCAGCCCGGCATCGCCGCCCTCGCGGCCGGTCTGCTCTCCCCGCTGGCGACCATCGTGCTGGTCGTCGTCACCCTGGCGGGCGCCCTCCCGGTGTACCGGCGGGTGGCGGAGGAAAGCCCGCACGGTCAGGGCTCCATCGCCATGCTGGAGCGGCTGCTGTCCTTCTGGAAGGGCAAGCTGTTCGTGCTGACCCTGCTGGGGTTCGCGGCCACCGACTTCCTGATCACCATCACCCTCTCCGCCGCCGACGCCTCCACCCACCTGGTGGAGAACCCGCATCTGACCAGCACGCTGGGCGGCCACCAGATGCTCATCACGCTGATCCTGGTGGCGCTGCTCGGCGCGGTCTTCCTCAAGGGCTTCATGGAGGCCATGGGCGTCGCGGTCGCCCTGGTCGGCATCTACCTCGCGCTCAACCTCGTCGTGGTGATCACCGGTCTGTGGCACGTGCTGACCGCCGAGCACGTGGTCACCGACTGGACCAACGCCCTGATTGTCCAGCACGGCAACATCTTCGTGATGATCGGCGTGGCCCTGATCGTCTTCCCCAAGCTCGCCCTCGGCCTGTCCGGCTTCGAGACCGGCGTCGCCGTCATGCCTCACGTCCAGGGCGACGACAGCGACACCGAGGAACGCCCGACGGGCCGCATCCGGGACACGAAGAAGCTGCTCACCACCGCCGCCGTGATCATGAGCTGCTTCCTGATCACCACCAGCTTCATCACCACGCTGCTCATCCCGGCCGCAGAGTTCAAGCCGGGTGGCCAGGCCAACGGCCGCGCCCTCGCCTTCCTCGCCCACGAGTACCTGGGCAACGCGTTCGGCACGGTCTACGACGTCTCGACCATCGCCATCCTGTGGTTCGCCGGCGCCTCCGCCATGGCCGGCCTGCTCAACCTGATGCCCCGCTACCTCCCCCGGTACGGCATGGCCCCGCACTGGGCCCGCGCGGTGCGCCCGATGGTCATCGTCTTCATCCTGATCGCCTTCCTGGTCACCTGGCTCTTCGACGCCAACGTGGACAAGCAGGGGGGCGCCTACGCCACCGGCGTGCTGGTGCTGATCAGCTCGGCCGCCATCGCGGTGACCATCGCCGCCCGCAAGGCCGGACAGCGCGGCTGGACCATCGGCTTCGGCGTGATCGCCGCCGTGTTCCTCTACACCACGGTCGCCAACGTCATCGAGCGTCCGGACGGCGTGAAGATCGGCGCCTGCTTCATCGCGGGCATCATGCTGGTCTCCCTGCTGTCCCGGCTGGCCCGCTCCTTCGAGCTGCGGGTGACCAGCGTGGCGATGGACCCCATGGCGGAACGGTTCGTCCGGGACATGGCCAGCCGGAAGATCCGGTTCATCGCCAACGAGCCCGACAACCGCGACCGGGCCGAGTACCGCGACAAGATCGAGCAGATCCGTACCGACAACGACATGCCCGAGCAGGAGGACTTCGTCTTCGTCGAGGTCACGGTGGCCGACCCCTCGGAGTTCGAGACGTGCCTGACCGTGCGCGGCGAGGTCCTGCACAACCGCTACCGGGTGCTGACCGTGGAATCCTCCTCCATCCCCAACGCCCTCGCCGCCCTGCTGCTGCACGTACGGGACCTGACCGGGCGTACGCCGCACATCTTCTTCGAGTGGACCGAGGGCAACCCGTTCGCCAACTTCCTGCGCTTCTTCCTCTTCGGCCAGGGCGAGGTCGCCCCGGTCACCCGCGAGGTGCTGCGCGAGGCGGAGCCGGACCGGGCCCGCCGCCCACGCGTGCACACCGGCTGACACCTCCGGGCGCTGGCGCATCCCACCCGGTGCCCGCCCCGATGCCCGGCCGCCGGCCTCTCGATTTATGGTGACCAGCATGCAGTCCTACACGATCGGCCAGGCAGCCCGGCTCCTCGGCGTGAGCCCCGACACCGCCCGCCGATGGGCCGACGCCGGCCGGGTGGCCACTCACCGCGACGAGTCCGGGCGGCGCCTGATCGCCGGCCAGGACCTCGCCGCGTTCTCCGTCGAGCTGGCCCAGGCGGGCGGGACGGCCGAGGAGGAGACCTCGGCCACCTCGGTGCGCAACGCGTTCCCCGGCATCGTCACCGCCATCAAGCTCGGCGACGTGGCCGCCCAGGTGGAGATCCAGGCGGGCCCGCACCGGCTGGTCTCGCTGCTGACCCGCGAGGCGGTCGACGAACTCGGGCTGGAGGTCGGCATGGAGGCCACCGCGCGCGTGAAGTCGACCAACGTGCACGTCGACCGCTTCTGAACGGCCCCGGAAGCGGCCTGCGGCGACCCGGCGACCGGCGATCCGCCCACCCGCATATGCAAGCCCCAAGCACCAAGTTCACAGCGCATGCGAAGTGACATCCGGCTTACACCTGGCAAGTGCGGCAGTATTATCGACCTCGCGGCCGGTCTCCGCCCCCCTTGAAGGGCGCGAGCGTTGTTCCGCCGAGACGAGGAGTAGAAGACCGTGATGACCCGTACGGCACGCCGGACCCGCCGGATGCTGCCGCCGGCCGGTGTGGGAGTCGCCGCCCTGCTGGCCCTCACCGCCTGCTCCCAGTCCGACGGGTCCACGCCCGCCAAGGCCGACAGCTCCCGTTCCGCCTCCCCCGAGCTGTCCGGCACGGTCACCGTGTTCGCGGCCGCCTCCCTCAAGGAGAGCTTCACGACGCTGGGCGAGCAGTTCGAGCAGCAGCACCCCGGCACCAAGGTCGCCTTCAACTTCGGCGGCAGCGACACCCTCGCCGCCAGCATCACCAGCGGCGCCCCGGCGGACGTGTTCGCCGCCGCCAGCCCGAAGACCATGTCGGTCGTCACCGACAAGAAGGAGACCACGAGCGCCCCGTCGGCCTTCGCCCGCAACCAGCTCGAGATCGCCACCCTGCCGGGCAACCCCGACAAGGTGTCCTCGCTGAAGGACCTCGCCGACCCCAAGCTCAAGGTCGTCCTCTGCGACAAGACCGTGCCGTGCGGCGCGGCCGCGCAGAAGGTGCTCGACGCCGGCGGCGTCAAGGTCACCCCGGTCTCCTACGAGCAGGACGTCAAGGCCGCCCTGAACAAGGTGGAGCTGAAGGAGGCCGACGCGTCCCTGGTCTACAGGACCGACGTGAAGTCCGCCGGCGGCAAAGTCCAGGGCGTGGAGTTCCCCGAGTCCAAGGACGCGATCAACGAGTATCCGATCGCCCCGCTGAAGAGCTCGAAGAACGCCGAGGCGGCCGCCGCCTTCATCGCCCTGGTCGAGTCCCCCGACGGCCAGAAGGTGCTGACCCGGGCCGGCTTCCTCAAGCCGTGACCGAGCCGAAGCGGCCCGTCGCGGACCGGTCCGGCAGAGGCGGACCGCGGCGCCCGCGTGTCCGTGCCGTCCGCCGGGGCGTGCCGGTACCGCTGCTGGTGCCGGGTCTCCTCGCCATGGCGTTCCTGCTGGTCCCGCTGCTCGCCCTGCTGGTCCGCGCCCCCTGGCGCAGCCTGCCGTCCCAGCTCACCAGCACCGAGGTGTGGCAGGCGCTCCAGCTCTCCCTGATCAGCGCGACCGCCGCCACCGCCGTCGCCCTGGTGTTCGGCGTGCCGCTGGCCTGGCTGCTGGCCCGCACCGAGTTCCCCGGCCGGGGTCTGGTACGGGCGCTGGTGACGCTTCCGCTGGTGCTGCCCCCGGTCGTCGGCGGTGTCGCGCTGCTGCTCGCGCTCGGCCGCAACGGCGTCATCGGCAAGTGGCTGGACGCCTGGTTCGGCATCACCCTGCCGTTCACCACCGCCGGTGTGGTGATCGCGGAGGCGTTCGTCGCCATGCCGTTCCTCGTCATCAGCGTGGAGGGCACCCTGCGGGCGGCCGACCCGCGCTACGAGGAGGCGGCCACCACGCTCGGCGCGTCCCGGTTCACCGCGTTCCGCCGGGTCACCCTGCCGCTGATCGCACCGGGCGTCGCGGCCGGCGCCGTGCTGGCATGGGCCCGCGCGCTCGGTGAGTTCGGGGCCACGATCACCTTCGCGGGCAACTTCCCCGGCCGTACCCAGACCATGCCGCTCGCCGTCTACCTCGCCCTCCAGAACGACCCGGAGGCCGCCATCGCCCTCAGCCTGATTCTGCTGGCCGTGTCCATCGCGGTGCTCGCGGGCCTGCGGGACCGGTGGATGACGGGAGCGTGACGGTGCCGCGAGGACGGAGGACAGCGACCACGCCGGCGCCGACGGAGGACGACCGCCCCATGACCGACATCGACGCGTCTCCCGCCCCGCTCGAGGCGGCGGACGTACAGGGTCTCGACGCCCGTCTCGTGGTCGACCGGGGCGCCTTCCGGCTGGACGTGTCCCTGCGGGCGGCCCCCGGTGACGTGGTCGCGCTGCTCGGGCCGAACGGCGCGGGCAAGACCACCGCGCTGCGCGCCCTGGCGGGCCTCGTCCCGCTCTCCGAGGGGCATCTGCGGCTGGACGGCACCGCGCTGGAGCGCGTCCCGCCGGAGAAGCGTCCGGTCGGCGTGGTCTTCCAGGACTACCTGCTCTTCCCGCACCTGACCGCGCTGGACAACGTGGCCTTCGGGCCGCGTTGCCACGGCACCGGCAAGGCCGAGGCCCGCGCGCTGGCAGCCACGTGGCTGGAGCGCATGGGTCTGGCCGGCCACGCGGGCGCCAAGCCC